>JBFWYF010000310.1:0-7918 GCA_050186685.1 Pirellulaceae bacterium | reverse complement strand
CGAGACAAGTAGTCGGACTTCCTCCAGGTCGCGCGGGCTGGCCTGTACGATCAGCGAGTTCGTGCGGTAGTCGGCGATGACCTGGACTCGCGTCCCCAGGCCGGCTCGTACATCGGTACCCTGGCCTGGACGAGCGACAAAAAAGCTGCGGACCGTGGTCTCGGCATCGACCGCCGAGATGTGCTTCAGTCGCAGGACCTCGAACCGGTTGGTCGGAGGAATCGGCTGGTCGAGCTTGTCGATCAGGTCGCGTACCACCTGGACGCTCTCTTTGCGCCCGATCAGCAGCAGGGCATTGGGTTGGACCAGCGCCCGGATGCTCACTTGTCCCTGCCGCGGCGACAGGATTTCGGTGTACAGTGCCGAAACCAGTTCGGCGACCGCTTCGCTGTTCACATGTTTCAGCGGATGGACTTCCACGACCGGCTGCGTCTCGAAACTCAGCCGCTCGATCTCTTCGATGATCTTCTTCACGCGTTCGACGTCACGGCGATCACCTTTGATGATCATGACGTCGAGACCTTCGATGATGTCGATCTGGACCGGCCCGATCAGTCCGCCGCCTTCGGGCGACTCCCCCGCGTCGGCCGGCACATCCGCCTGGGCGTCGGCCGGAGCCGGGGCGTTGGCAGCCGGAGGAGCGGCGGGCTGCTCCGCTCCTTGCTGGAAGATCATCGACACCAGATCGCTGGCTGTGCGCGGCCGGGCGCTGCGGTGCAGCGGTACCGCCGCCGAGCTGTCCCCCGACTTCTCGGGCGTCTTCGCCCGCAGAATGGCTACCGCGGCTTTGATGTTGGCCGGATCGGCCTTCTGCAAGGGGACAAGCTGCGTCGTGCTCTGACCCTCGGTCACTCCGTCGATGTTCTGGACGAATCTCCGCCACGTTTCCAGCGACGGCGGGTTACCGAGGAAATTGACCGTGTCCGTGCGGCGGTTGATCGTCAGCACCGGCTGCACTCCCTCGCGGCTCGGCACCGAAACGATGACCTCGTCCGCATTGTCGCCGATGGCAAGCGTCAGCTTCCCCGCCCAGAGGCGTTGCAGCTCCTCCTCAAACTCCGGCGCACGCAGCGACTGCAACTGATAGGTGCTCTCCGGCCCTGGCACAACCTGGGCGCCCGCCGTCGAGCGCAGCATCAGCTGTCCCTGGGTCAATTGTCCGGCAATTTGCTGATGCACTTCCGCGGGCGCCAGGACGATCACCTGCCGCATCCGCTCGTCGACGACCACGCGCGCGCCCGTCGCGGCGGGATACTTTTCGCGCAGCTGTCCGGCAACCGCCTGGAGATCGTCCGTCCCCACCGGATAACCCTTCACTTGATTCGCGGAACCGGGCGGAGCCGTGCTGCCCGGGGCCCGCGTGGCTCCGGACGGCTGGTCCAACGCTTGAAGGACTTGCTGAGCCAATCGCTGGACATCGTCGCCACCACTGACCAACAGCTGGTTCTCTCGCGAATCCACGTACACCTGGGCCGCCGTGTCCAATCCAGTCAACGCATCGCGCAGCCGGGGCGCCAGGTCGGCCGCCGGGAAGTTGCGAACGGGCAGCGGCCGCAGGGCTCGCGTCGCATCCTGAGCGTCCACCTTGGGCACCAGGCCCCAGACGAGCATCGCAGTGAGAACGGCCTTGCGGCCCAGGCGAAATACGGGTCGATTGTCCATGGTTTATTTCCGATGGAATGCCAGAAATTGCGCCAGGGGCGATGGCGTGTCCAAAGGGCGGGTACGGATGCGCGGCATCCTGGCTCTGTCGGGAAACCGAGCCCACGGACTGCGATGCGGTTTCGCATGTCCCGTCGCCGGTACTCCGGTCGACGATCAGGGTCAGGGCCTACCGGTTTCCGAACAGAGCCTAGGGTCATCATCGGCAAACGTGTTTCCATCGTCACAACGATTGCAGCCGTCACAACTGCTAAACTCAGCGTGATAGCGTCAAGCTGTAACGGTTACACTGAGACTGCTGGCACCCACGGACGCGGAAGGCCCTAGCTTCGCCCCTAGACTGATAAAGAGTCAGGATGGAAGCGGCCACAACAGGGCGACGGCGGTTGCCCCTTGGCAGTGCCACCCGCCCCGCCCCCCCAACTAACCCATTGCCCATGCCTTACGTGCTGTTTCTCGCGTGTTCGCTCGTCTGGAGCACCAGCTTCATCCTCATGAAGAAGGCCGCGCTGGGATTCACTCCGCTGAGCATTGGGGCTTGGCGGTGCGTGTGGGGGGCCACAATTCTGGGCGTGTTGTCTTGGCAACAGGGCTTGCTGCACATGCCCAGCCGCCGCGTCTGGTGGCCCATGGCGGCCGTGACCCTGTTAGGATGCGCAGGGCCTTACGTCATCCAACCGTGGGTAGTAGCTCGGCAGGGCAGCGCCTTCATGGCCCTGGTCGTCAGCTTTGTGCCGCTCGCCACCATCGTGGCCTCCGTGCCGCTGCTCGGGCAGTGGCCGACGATGCGTCAGACGTTGGGAGTCTGCGGTGCGCTGGGCTGCATGGCCCTCCTGATGGCCGACGGCCTCGAACGGCGCGCCGGCTGGTCCGTGCTGACCCTGGCAGCACTCGTCCCCTGTGGATATGCCTTAGCGAACACGGTGATTCGGCGGTGGCTGCAAGATCTGCCCGCGCTGACGCTGACCTTCTTTTTGCTCACCTTTTCAGCCGCACTGTTACTGCCGCTCAGCCAGCTCCAGCAGCCGCCATCAGCCACGGGCCGCGTCTGGTGGGGAGCCTGGCTCTCGGTGGCCGCGCTGGGACTGGTAGGCACGGGGCTAGCGACCTATTGGTTCAACAAACTGATCCGGGATCATGGACCCTTGTTTGCCGGGATGACCACGAACCTGGTCCCGCTGGGCGCCGTGCTGTGGGGATGGCTGGACCGCGAAACGGTCAGCGGCCGGCAGTGGCTCGCGCTGGCGGGCATTGTCATGATGGTCGCCTGGGTCCAGATCGGTGCCGCCCGGACCGTGCCCCGCCGGGGCGACTCGCAATAAGGCACCGCAGCAGGCCAACTCGCGAGGCGGCGGACCGTTTACACGACCTCGCCGTTGCGGACGATCACAAAGCCCATGTCCTGGATCATCCGGTAGTCCGCTTCGGGTGCCTGACCGCTGGTCGTCAGATAATCGCCGACGAACATGGAATTGGCGGCGTACAGCCCAAGGCATTGCATGGAGCCGAGATGCATTTCGCGCCCGCCGGCGATCCGCAGTTCGGCGGAGGGATTGACGAACCGAAACATGGCCAGGGCGCGCAGGCACGAGCGGGGGTTAAGATAGCTCGTTCCGGCCAGCGGCGTCCCCGTAATCGGGTTCAAAAAGTTGACGGGAATCATCTCGGCTGCAAGCTCCCGCAGCTCGAACGCCATCCCGACCAGATCCTCAGGACGTTCCCCCATCCCTAGAATGCCGCCCGCACAGATCTTCATGCCGGCGTCGCGCACCGCATGCAGCGTCGCCAAGCGTTCTTCGTAGTCGTGGGTCGAACAGATCTGACGATAGTGTTCCCGGCTCGTGTTCAGGTTGTGGTTAACCTGATCGACGCCGCAGGCGGCCAGCCGCTGAGCCTGCTCCGGAGTCAACAGCCCCAGACAAGCGCAGATGTTCATCTTGTACCGCGACTTGATCTCGGGGACGATTTCTTCGACCGTGGCAATCTCGCGTTCGTTCGGCCCGCGAGCGGAAATGACAATGCAGTAAGTCGCCGAGCCCCGTTCGTAGGCCACACGGGCTCCGTCCAACAGCTTCTCGCGGTCCAGCAGGTTGTATCGTGGAATCTCGGCCGTGGAGATCTTCGACTGCGAGCAGTAGGCGCAGTCTTCCGGGCAAAGCCCGCTCTTGGCGTTCATCAGGAAGTACAGCTGGACTGTGTTGCCAAAGTACTTACGGCGAATCTTGTAAGCGGCCGCCAGCAGATCCAGCAGGTCTTCGTCGGGCGACTGAAGGACGGTGAGCGCCTCGTCGCGCGTAAGCTGATGGCCGTGCAGCACCCGGCCTGCCAGCTCGTGCCACACGAACTCCCGAGTTGCCGGTTCGTCGACTCGATCGATAATCCCCGTCATGACGATCCCTTCCTGATCAATCTCCTAATTCCATAGCGCCGAGCGGATTCTAGCACGGTCGCCTCCCGGCCGTCGATAGCGTGGGCTGGCGCGCAACGGCACCGTTCACCGGGCCGCGGCGAACGATACTGTCTTTTCGGCACCGCGGCCCGCCGCGCCGTGTGGAACGGCTGGTTCGCCCGCGGATGGGCCTCACGCGGAGGCGCCGAGCCGCCGAGAGCCCTCGCGGCTCTGATCACCATCGGTTGCCATCTTGTATTCCAGTCCCCTACCGGGGTGGGCGCTTCTTCCCAGCCCGCGGATGACGCAGTTCGAACGAGATGCCACGTGAGACAATCTTCTCAGGGGCGAACGCGGGGGTGAGGGCGCGGAGTCGGAAGTCTTGCGACTTCCGCTACGAGACTACGATCGATTGCGCGAGGCAGGGTGAGGGGCACGGTTCTAGGCGGGCCGGGAGTTGCCGTCAGCGCTGACCAACCACGGCGTCCAACACAGGGCCACCTTGTCGATGGCCAGATCGGATTTGCGGGGCGCAATGGGCGTCTCTTCGATCTGCAACTGGGCTGGCTCCCACACCGATCGAAGGCGCTGGGTTTCGGCCGTCAGCTCGGCGTCGAGCTCCTCGATCTGCCGCTGGACCGTCGCCGCCGACTCTTCGGCATGGCCGATATCGGCTCGCTCCTTGGCGATCTTGCTCGCGGATCGCATCGTAGTCGCTGCTCGGGACACGTTGGTCGCGCTGGCCATCTTTCGTCCGAAAAGGGCGCCGATTGTCGTGGTAGCCAGGTTGAGGAAGGTCTGGAGCGTCTGTTGATTCGCCTGGGATTTCTCGCGCTCGATCGCCACCAGGGCACGCCGCAAGCGGTCCTGCAGCGCCGCAAGTTTCGGGGCATACTTTTTCCGCAGTTTTTCGAGTTCCAGGTCGCGACGCTCGCTCGCCATCTGCCGAATTCGGATCTGGAAGTCGGCCAACGATTCATCGAGACGTGACTGCTGTTTCAAGGTCGGGCACGCGTGGAGCACCAGCGCGCCGGCGCGATAGAGGTAGTTCTTGAACGCGTTCTTCCAGGTCGTGTAGCTGCGCGGCGAGGCCAGGGCGGAGGGAAGTTCCGCGAAATGGGCGTCGGGTGCCGGCTCGCTGGCGAAATTGAGACCGTCCACGTCCAGTTCATCGGATTCGGCCCACACGTCGTCCGGAAGCCCATTCCCCATCGCCGCCAGCCGGCCGACCGTCTGCCACGTGTCGACATCCGCCGCGGCCTGGACGAAATGCAACTTGGCGATACCGAGCAATGCCGGCCGGTAGACGAGCAATTCGCCGGCGGCCGGGACTTGCCGCGCGTCGAGAAACAGCTCCTCGATACCCGGCGGCAGCATGGGACGCTGAGCACCGGCGTCACGAACCGGCGCGGCCTTCGCACGGGTGGGGGGCGAAGCCGTCGTAACGTGCTGGTCTCGCACAGGGCGCATGAGGCGCTCGATCTGTCCCCGTGTGAGTGGTCCGCGGAGGTAAGACATCGTCCACCGCGTCTGGAACACGACGGGCTGGTCCTCGTGGACGTTATTCAACAGAAAGACCCGGTTTCCCAGGCCCGAGAGGATTCGTTCGGTCGCGGCCCGATCAAAGGCCTGACCTGCCGCCGTCGACGCCCCTTCCAGACCGTCCAGCACGCGGGCCTTGTCCCGCTCCGTCTGCAAGCGCCCCAGGAACCAGGTCCCGCAATTCGCCAGTCCCTTGTAGTCCAGGTCGACAGGGTTCTGGGTCGCCAGGACGATGCCAATGCCGAAGGCCCGAGCCTGCTTCAACAGCGTCAGCATCGGGAGCTTCGAGGGGGGATTCGCCGTCGGAGGAAAGTAACCGAAGACCTCGTCCATGAAGAGCAGCGCTCGCAGGCTGGACGTACCCGCTTGCGCTCGCATCCATCCGGTCAATTCGTTCAGGAGCATCGTGACGAAGAACATCCGTTCCGCGTCCGACAGGTGCGCGATCGTCAGAATCGAGAGCCGGGGTTTGCCAGCGGCAGTGTATAGCAGCCGACCGATGTCGAGCGGCTCGCCCTCGGTCCAGCCCGCAAAGCCCGGAGAGGCGAGCAGGTTGTTCAGCTGCAGCGACAGGGCAAAGCGGTCCGCGGCCGGAAAGACGGTTTCCAGATCGATCACGCCGATGCTCTTGAACGGCGGTTGCTGGATCTCGCGGATGAGTTCGGCCATGGTCAAGCTTCGGCCCTCGCGCCAGGCCCGATCCAGGATGTTCGACAATAGAATATGTTCACGGCTGCGCAGAGGATCGGCGTCGATGCCCAGCAAGCCGAGCAGACCGCTGACCGCCGTCAGCACGCGTTCGCGCAGCGCGTCGGAGTTTTCCAGCACAGCCTGCGGCGGTACGTCGAAGGAGCGGAGCAGGGACAGCGGGAGACCGTAACTGCTGCCGGGCGTATAGATGTTCAGATCGACCATGCCGCGCAGACGTGCGATGCGCTCGCCGTCCTGGCCCCAGTCGGCGAGCCCGGCCTGCCAGCGTGCAGCCGTCTGCGCAGCGAACTCCGGGACTGTCATCCCCGCCCGGGTCGCTTCCCCTGGTTCGACCCACGGTTCGAAGTCGGCGGGCCGCAACTCGGGAAACGACAGCAACAGGTTGCCGAGGTCGCCCTTGGGGTCGATCGCGATGGCCGGAATCCCGTCCATGGCCGCTTCTTCAAGCAATCCCAGGCACAGGCCCGTCTTGCCGCTCCCCGTCATACCCACGCACAAGGCGTGCGTCGTCATATCCTTGGACTCGTACAACAACGGGGAGTCCGTTAATCGGCTCGCGGCCGGATCGTACAGCTTTCCAAGGTAAAAAACGCCGAGCTTCTCAAAGTCTTGCATCGTCTGGACTCATGCCGTTCGCGGGCATAGAAAAGAACAACCAGGATCGAAGCCCCACCCACCGAACTGCCTCGCCTATGACCAGGAACACTGCCCAACCGCTGCCGATCGAAACCGATGACCTTGCCAAGCCCCTTCACCCGGGTCGGCGGTTCCTCTGGCTCGCGGTGGGACTGCTAACTCTGGCGTCCGCGGCGGCGTATCTGGTTCTTTCGCAGCGCGGCGCAGCGCAGCTCGATGAAGCCCCTCTTCAGAGGATACCGAAAAACGCTCCCTTTATCACGACACCCGATCCGGTCGTCGACAAAATGATCGAGCTGGGCGCCATCTCTGAGCGGGACCTGGTCTACGATCTCGGCTGCGGCGACGGCCGCATTGTCGTGGCTGCCGCGGTCCAGCGAGGATGCCACGGTGTCGGCTTTGACATTGACCCGCAACGCGTGCTGGAGGCAACGGAAAGGGCGCAGCAGCAAGGCGTCAGCGGACTCGTAACGATCAAACAGCAGGACATTTTCGCGGTCGATCTGAAGGAAGCCAACGTCATCGTGATGTACCTGTTGCCATGGATGGTCGAGAAGCTGACACCACAGTTCCAACAGTTGCCCGCCGGCACTCGTATCGTCAGCCACGATTTCAAGATCACCGACGCCATAGACCAGGAAGTGGGTGAGGTCACGGACGAAACGGGACATAAGCACTACGTCTATAAGTATGTTACGCCGCTGACCCCCAACCCGGAGTCGCCGAAATACCGGAACTGGAAGTGATCTGCACGTAACTGCTAGGCAGTCAGGAGGCCGCGCCATGCCATGCGATCAGGGATTGCAGGGAACGACCTGGAAGGACCGCCACGGGCGACGAATGCGTCCTGTCGTGTACGGGTTGCTTGCGTGCGAACTCGCCGCCGGGCTAACGCGCGGCGCACAGGCTCAGATTCGCTCCGACGACGTCGTCCAGATCTTCCCGACGGCTGCGAAGCTGCTAGATGACGGCGGCGGC
>JBFWYF010000309.1:0-7929 GCA_050186685.1 Pirellulaceae bacterium | reverse complement strand
CTTGCGGCGACGGTCGCCAGCCTGCTGCTCTCGCGTTCGATCTTCCAGCGCGCCTTGCACAGCTACCGGAGCGCGAGCAGCTAGGCTCTGTTCGAAAACCGCGCGGCCCTCACCCTGACAGGTGGACTTTCTGACAGAGCCCAGAGTCACGAGGCACCGCGTTCCGCTGCGAGACGTTGCGTGTCGGGGACCATGCCTGCGGCCCAAGCGGCCGTGTAGCCGCCGAACAGCATGAAGGAAAAGAAGAGGTCGCCGGCCAGGGTGAAACGGAAGAACGGAACAGCCGCGACGTAGCATTCGACCAGACCAGACCACGTGCGATCGTACATGTCGAACCACAGCCACGATCCCAAGTTCGTGACCAGAAAATGCAGGCACGAGGCCACCAGTCCACACGTCACGAGCGTGACGACGGGTTTGCGCGCCGGATGGCGCGGCGCATCCCATACGGCATGCAGCCAACCACGGAACAGGACCGGAAACGCCAGCATGCCGTACACCAGTGCCATCATCTGGGGTGCGTATCCACCGATAAACAGGTCACTGAACGCCATGATCAATAGCGGCAGCGACGCGGCGACGAGGCGTGATGAGAAATAGAACCCGGCAAACAGGGCGATACCCGCGACAGGAGCAAAGTTAGGAATGTCGCGAAGGAGCCAGCGCAGCAGGACGCCACTGACCAGCAAGCTGGTGAAGACTACGATCTCGGGAAGGGAGAGACGTCGGATCATGGCAACACCTGACGGCTGAATGCGGGACGGGATCTGCTATCCACGGGGAGAATGGGCGGATTCTAGCGGGATCCGCGGAACTTCCACAAGACGGAGTCACCCGGCTCGAGTGTCCACGCGGCGAAGCTCTTGTTCGCTACCTTGTCATTGACTCGATAGAGCCAGTTCTTGCCTGCACCTTCGTTTTCCAGGTCGTCGATCTGAGTCAAGAAGGCGGTCTCGCCGGCGCCGCGGTACTTGATCCGAATGCCGCGTGGATGCCGTTCGGCGGCCTGCATCGCATCCAGCACAGTCATTCCTTTCTTCCAGGGCAGCGCCGTAAAATGCTTCTGGCAGCCGTCACCGTAGTCGATCGCGATGGCGACGTGTTGCGCAGCATTCCTATCGGACTTGGGCTGTTCGGCCTGGTTCGCGTGAGCGGCCCTGGGCGTCCCGCCTGGTAGCACGAGATTCAGCGCGGCCGCGACCAATATCAAGTACAGCAGGCACTTATTCATCGTCGATCCATACGTTGGGGTTTAACCGACTCGGGTGGCACGTTAGCATCTGGGCTTTCCCGAGGGCACTCGATTCACAGGATAGCCGACTCATGTCATCCGCTCAAACGATAAGCAGGACGATGCCCGAACCCGACATCGCGATGCTGACTTTCGACATGCCGGGGAAGGGGGCAAATGTTTTGAGCCGGGAGGTGCTCCGCGAGTTGGCCAGCCATCTGGATGAGTTGGAACAGCAGCGGGATCTCGTGGGACTGATCCTCCGTTCGGGAAAGCCCGGATCGTTCATTGCGGGTGCCGATCTGCGAGAGTTCGCCGCGTCGCTGAACGCGCCGCCCGACGAAGTCGCCGCGCTATGCCGCCAGGGACAATCGCTGTTCGCGCGGCTGTCCCGCGGACCGTATGTCAGCGTCGCCGCTGTCGATGGCATCTGCGTGGGTGGTGGGGCGGAGCTCGCCAGCTGGTGCGATCGGCGTATCGTCAGCGACAACCCGCGCACCGAGATCGGACTGCCGGAGGTAAAGCTCGGTCTGTTCCCCGGATGGGGCGGGACCGTGCGGTTGCCTCGCCTGATCGGATTGGGCAACGCCGTCGAGTTGATTTCGAGCGGGGAATCGGTGGACGGACAAGCCGCCCTGAAGCTGGGGTGGGCGAACGACCGAGTGCCGGCGGAGGCGCTGGTCGCGGCGGCCATACGGATGATCCGTGCGGAACGGGCGTCGGGCGCTTACCAACAGGACCGTCAGGTCTGGTCTCGGCCGATTGCCATGTCGGAAACGGAGCTGGGATTCCTGGGAGTCACGGCCTCGGCGATGATCAAGCAGCAGACAAAGGGACAGTATCCGGCACCCGAGGCGGCGCTCGAGGTACTGCTGGAAGGGGCCCTGCTGGATGCGGATACCGCTTTGCAGCGGGAAGCGGAAGGCATGGCGAAGCTGTTCGGCACGCCCGTGAACGCGGCGTTGCTGAACGTCTTTTTCCTGACCGACCGCAACAAGAAGGATGCCGGCGTATCGACGAATGTTCAGCCGCGCGCCGTCGGGCGCGTGGGAGTTATCGGGGCAGGGATCATGGGCAGCGGAATTGCCGCCGCCAACGTCAAACGCGACGTACCCGTCGTCTTGTCGGACGCGGTGGCCGACGCGCTGGGGCGGGGGCAGCAGTCCGTGCTCGAGGAAGCCGGCTATGACCGCACCAGCAAGGCGGTCGATCCCGAGCGATTGGCCCGGGCGGCCGCGCTCTTGCTCGCCACGCGCTCCGACGCCGAACTGGCGGCCTGCGACCTTGTGATTGAGGCGGTGGTCGAAAACGCCGACGTCAAGAAGAAGATCTACACCCGCCTCGAGCCCCAACTTTCGGATCAGACCTTGCTGGCCTCGAACACGTCCACGATTCCTATCACGGACCTCGCGGGCGCTCTGCGGCATCCCGAGCGCTTCTGCGGGATCCACTTCTTTAACCCGGTCCGGCGGATGAAGCTGGTGGAGGTCATTCGGGGCCAGCAGACCTCGGAAGAAACGATTGCCTCGGCGGTGGCCTACGCGAAACGGGTGGGCAAGATGCCGATCGTTGTGAACGACGGCCCAGGGTTCCTGGTGAACCGTCTCTTGTTCCCCTACATGCAGGAGGCCCTCGAGCTGGTACGGGAAGGCGTCGAGATCAAGCACATCGAGCGGGCGGCCAAGTCGTTTGGCATGCCGATGGGCCCCATCGAACTGTACGACATGGTCGGAATCGACACGGCCTTCTACGCGGGCCGCACGATGTGGGAGGCCTTTCCGGAACGGATCAACGCCTCGCCAATCCTGCCCGCGCTAGTTAAGGCCGGCCGCTTGGGTCAGAAGTCGGGGGCCGGATTCTTTTCCTACGCGAACCGCAAACGGCGGCCGGAACCCGATCCCGCCTTGCAGCAGTTGCTCGCACCCTATCTCGAGTCGTCCACGGAGGCACGCGCGCAGGACCTGACGGCCCGCCTGTTCCTGCCCATGCTGCTCGAGGCGACCCGCGTTCTGCAGGATCACATTGTCCGCGACCCGCGCGATATCGACCTGGGGCTGATCTTCGGCCTGGGGTTCCCTCCGTTCCGGGGAGGCTTGATGTTCTGGGCCGATACGCAGGGCGCGTCCCGCATCCTCGAGATGCTAAAGCCATTCGAACAACTGGGGACGCGCATGCGACCCACTCCCTTGCTGCTGGACATGGCCAAGTCGGGCCAGAAGTTCTACGGGAGAGCCGCTTAACGGGACTCGCGGGCCAAACGGGCCGCGCCCCTCGAGTGCGCCGCAAGGATCATTAGCTGGAAGGGATCAACCGTCATGACGAATGCCGTGATCGTGGATTGTGTTCGCACTGCCATCGGACGCGCGCACGCGGAGCGAGGCGTCTTCCGGGATGTGCGGAGCGACGACCTGGCCGTTGCCTGCGTCCAGGCGCTGCTCGAACGAACCGGGATCGCTCCGGACCAGATCGAAGATGTCGTGCTGGGCTGTACGCAGCAGACCCGAGAGCAGGGACTGAATGTGGCCCGCAACGTGGCCCTGATGGCCGGGCTACCCAGCCAGGCGGCCGCCACCACGGTCAATCGGCTGTGTGGCAGCAGCCTGCAGGCACTCCACCAAGCGACCCATGCCATCGCGGCCCGGGCCGAGGACGTACAGATTGTCGGCGGCCTGGAGCACATGCAACACCTGCCTATGGACCACGGCCTCGACATCAATCCACGGTTGTACCACCACACGAGCAAAGGCGCTCTGATGATGGGCGTCACGGCCGAATTCCTGGCCCAGACAAGTGAGATCTCGCGCGAGACGCAGGACGCGTTTGCCTTGCGGAGTCATCAGCGGGCGGCCGCTGCCCATGCGGCCGGACATTTCGCCCGGGAAATAGTGCCTGTCTTCGGCCGCGACGAGCAGGGCACACGCGTCCTGGTCCAGCGTGATCAGTGTGTGCGCGACGATAGCAGCCTCGAGGCGCTCGCCGCCCTCGAGCCCGCCTTCCTGCCCAAAGTGGGAACGGTCACGGCCGGTAACAGCTCGCCGCTCAATGACGGTGCCGCCGCGCTGCTGGTCATGTCCGAAGACAAGGCACGCGCGTTGGGATTGCGACCTTTGGTCCGCATTCGCGCGACGGCCGTGGCCGGTGTCGATCCCTGTGTCATGGGCACGGGGCCTGTCCCCGCCACCCACAAGGCCCTGCAGCGAGCCCATCTGAAGTTGGCGGACATCGACCTGATCGAGCTCAACGAGGCGTTTGCCGCGCAAACCATCGCTTGCGTCCAGATGTTGAAAATCGATGAAGAAAAGCTGAACGTCCGCGGCGGCGCCATCGCGATCGGACATCCGCTCGGCGCCAGCGGAGCGCGCATCGTGACGACTCTGGTCCACGCCATGGTCGACCGCCAGGCTTCCCTCGGGCTCGCGACCATGTGCATTGGCGGAGGGCAAGGCATTGCGACGGTGCTGGAGCGGGTCTAGCGCCGCTGGCCGGAAAATCGTCGCTTGAATATTCCCAAAGATTTTCTGGCGGTGTGCCGAAAATGGATTCAGTTTGTATTGACTTCTTTAGCAGCGACGATATCAATATCACAATTCTTGGCGACTGAGTCTGTCGCCCACTCTGCACGCGAGTGATGGGCCGCGTGCCACCGAGAAGGGACTCTGGTATGGACATCTCCGATTCGGAGACAGTTTCTTGTTGCGGTGTTGAAGAAGAGCCTCCACCAATTGCCTTCACCGCTCCACCGCTTGTTCCTCTCACTTTTCCTCAAGTCTCGCCTCTGCCGGCCTTCGGGCCACCTCCCGTCGAACCAAGTTATCCGCCGCCGGGTCTTCGCGAGCAATATTTACGTGCCGCACGCCAACGGCGAGGCAATCTCAAAACGCGGGCCTTCCGCCGGCGATTCTTTCCGGACGTTTCCGATAGCGACTGGAACGATTGGCGCTGGCAGTCCCGGCACCGAGCCCGCACGCTGGAGCATCTCGAGCGGTTTCTCGCGCTGTCGTCCAGCGAACGCGAAGCGATCATCGAGGGCGGCTCCATGCTGCCCGTCGGCATCACGCCGTATTACCTGAGCTTGGTCTCGCACGACGATTCGACCGAGGCGCTGCGCCGGACGGTCATTCCTTCGCGCGACGAGTTCAAACGGACATTCGGCGAAGCCGACGATCCCTTGGGCGAGGACGGCCATAGTCCGGTTCCCGGTTTGGTCCATCGGTATCCCGATCGGGTACTGTTCCTGGCGCTGGATTTCTGTTCGACCTACTGCCGGTACTGCACCCGATCGCGGGTGGTCGGTCACGGCGAACTGATGCCGAACGAAGCGCGCCTGGAAAAAGCCCTGGAGTACATCCGCCAGAACTCGGAGATCCGGGACGTTTTGATTTCGGGCGGCGACCCGCTCGCGATGAGTGAAGACCGCCTGGACTGGCTGCTGACGCGGCTCCGGCAGATTCCCCACGTCGAGTTTATTCGACTGGGTACCAAGATGCCCGCCGTTTTGCCGCAGCGCATCACTCCCCAGCTATGCCGGATCTTGCGGAAGCACCATCCGCTGTGGATGAGCATCCATTTCCTGCATCCGGCCGAGTGCACGGTGGAAGCATTTCAAGCGTGCTCGCGGCTGGCGGACTCGGGAATACCTCTCGGTTCGCAGACGGTGTTGTTGAAAGGCGTCAACGACAACGTGGCCACCATGCGCGATTTGGTTCATCGTTTGCTGATCATGCGGGTGCGGCCCTACTACCTGTATCAGTGTGATCCCATTTCCGGGTCCGCTCATTTCCGTACGTCGGTTGAGAAGGGCCTGGAAATCATCGAAGGGTTACGGGGGCATACGACAGGGTATGGCGTGCCCACGTACGTCATCGACGCTCCAGGGGGCGGCGGCAAGATTCCCTTGCAGCCGAATTACTACCTGGGTCGCGATGGCGACCACGTGGTGCTCCGCAATTACGAAGGCAACATCTACCGCTACCCCGACCCAGTGCCAGCTCCGGAATCAACGGGTTCCGTGCTGCCGCCTGCCGGGGCCGTCGCGTCGTAGCAGACGTCGCGGATTGCGGTGATCTACTCGGAATCGTCCAGTCAGCCTGACCGAGGCGCCTTCGGTCAGGCTGATTTCCTTGCGTTCCGGCCGGGGACGGCGGCGGGTTGTGGCCGATGTCCGCCGTGGCGTCACTCGGTGGGCCCCCGTCGGCACGCCGCTGCGATCCGGTGAATTCTTTCCAGAACCCACACGCTCCATGAAAATCGGGCTCACGTACGATCTGCGCCAGGAGTACCTCGCTGCCGGTTACTCCGAAGAGGAAACGGCGGAATTCGACCGCCCGGATACCATCGATGCGATCGACGAAGCGCTCCGCGAACTGGGGCACACGACCGATCGGATCGGAAATGTGCGTCAGCTCGTGTCGCGGCTGGTGGCTGGCGACCGGTGGGATCTGGTCTTCAATATCTGCGAAGGCCTGCGCGGCAGGGCCCGCGAGGCCCAGGTCCCGGCGCTGCTCGATGCATATGACATCCCCTATACCTTCTCCGATCCTCTAGTCCTGGCACTATCGCTGGACAAGGCGCTGACGAAGATCGTAGTGCGGGCAGCCGGCGTGGCCACGCCCGATTTCGCCGTGGTGGCGAATCCGTCCGATATCGCTCGCGTCGAACTCCCTTTCCCGCTGTTCGCGAAGCCCATCGGCGAGGGGACCGGCAAGGGAGTCACGCCGGCCTCCAAAATCAGCGAAGCAGCGGCCCTGGATCCTGTCTGTCGCGAATTGCTCCAACGGTTTCGGCAGCCGGTCCTGGTCGAACGGTTCTTGTCGGGGCGGGAATTCACCGTGGGCATCCTCGGTACGGCCGGCGAAGGCCAGGTCGTCGGCACGATGGAAAACCTGCTGCTGCAACAAGCGGAAGCGGAAGTTTACTCGTACGTCAACAAAGAACGCAGCGAGGAACTTGTCACGTACCGGCTGGGCGAACCGCAGCAGGATGCAGCGGTGCGCGAGGCCGAGTCGCTGGCCCTGGCTGCCTGGAGCGCGCTGCACTGCCGCGATGGAGGGCGTGTCGATATCCGGTGTGACGAATTCGGCCGGCCGCATTTTCTCGAGGTCAATCCGCTCGCCGGCTTGCATCCGTTCCACTCCGACCTGCCGATTATTTGCGGCCTGCAGCACATCTCCTATCGCACGTTGATCGAACGGATCGTGCAGTCCGCCAGCATGCGCGTGGTCGCCCGAGTCGGCTCGCCCGGAGTCCAGCACTGATTCGCGTGGGTTGTGAACGCGGCGCGCCCTTTGCCATAAATGGCCTCCTGCCCCCGGTTGGTCTCGAAAGGGAATTTGATGCTCGTCGTCATCGCTCACAATGCCGTCTCGTCCGGAGCTCGCGAAGATGAACAAGACGTCCTGGTTCAGGCTGCCGAAGTAGAGGGTGCGCTCCGACAACTCGGGCACGACGCGCGGCTCGTACCTGTTTCGCTCGATCTGGAAGCGTTCGTGCGTCGCCTGCAGCAATGGCAGCCGGCTGTCGTGTTCAACCTGATCGAGTCGCTGGCAGGGTCCGACCGCTCTGCCGCCCTGGCCGCAGCAGTGATCGAGCAGGCCGGGTTTGCCCTGACGGGATCCGGAGCGGACTCGCTGTGGGTGTCGAACCACAAAGTCGTCGCGAAGCAGGCACTATCCGCGGCAGGCCTGCCGACTCCCGCCTGG
>JBFWYF010000308.1:0-7965 GCA_050186685.1 Pirellulaceae bacterium | reverse complement strand
CACTGGAAAAGGTTTTGCCTCGCTGTCCCTATACCCGCACGTTGCGAATCGTAAATACCTCCGCCCAGGAAGTCAATCTCGAAAGCTGGTCGGTTCCGACGACGCGACAAACCGCAGAAGCCCGTACTTCTTGCGACCGCTCCGCAGCACGATGAGCGATCCGCCCACGAGCAACTCGGGAGTCAGCCGCTGTAGTTCCGGCGTCACTCGGCGATTGTTCACGTAAGCCCCTCCCTGCTCCACCGTCCGCCGCGCTTCCCCTTTCGTACCAGCCAGGCGAGCGGACACCATGGCGTCGAGCAGTCCCAGCCCCTCTCCGTCGAGCACCTGGCGTGGCAGTTCGACGCTTGGCACATCCGCGAAGATCTCGAGCAGTTGCGAGGCCTCCAAGTCGTCCAACGCTTCGCCGAACAGCACCCGCGTGGCCCGCTGCGCGGCCTCCAGTCCGGCCGTTCCATGGACCTGTACCGTCAACGCCTCGGCCAACCGGATCTGACTGTGCCGCTGATCCGGTTCTCGGCTGCGCGACTCGTCCAACGCTTCGATCTCCTGTGGAACGATCTCGGTCAGATACCGCAAGCAGCGTCCCGCATCCGCGTCCGGCAGATTGCGCCAATACTGATAGAACTGGTAGGGCGAAGTCCGTTCCGCTGAGAGCCACACTTTCGTGCCTTTTTCCGTTTTGCCGATCTTCTCCCCTTCGCTGTTCAGTAAGAGCGGGCACGTCATACCATACAGCTGCGCGCCGCGCATACGGCGGGCCAGATCGATCCCCGCAGTGATGTTGCCCCATTGATCGCTGCCGCCGGCTTGCAGCTGGCAGCCATATCGGTCGTGCAGATGGACGAAGTCATACGCCTGCAACAACATATAACTGAATTCGGTATAGCTCAGGCCGGCGTCGTCGCGCTCGAGACGCGACCGGACCGAGTCCTTGGCGAGCATCCCGTTCACCGGGAAGTTCTTGCCGACATCCCGCAGGAACTCGATGTAGCCATAGCCTTTCATCCAGTCGTAGTTGTTCACCAGCGTCGCGGCCGAGGGACCATCGAAATCCAGAAACTGCCGCATCTGCCGCTCGATGCCCGTCACGTTCAGCTGCAAGATTTCCGACGACAGCAGCTTCCGTTCTTCGCTCTTGCCGCTCGGGTCCCCGATCATGCCGGTCGCGCCACCCACTAGTGCGATCGGTCGATGTCCCGCTCGCTGGAAACGCCGCAGCAACATCAGCGGCAACAGACTTCCCACGTGCAGACTGTCCGCGGTAGGGTCGAAGCCGACATACAGGACACGCGAGCCTGTCCGCAGCCATTCCGCCAGAGCGCGTTCGTCGGTTGACTGATGAATCAGGCCTCGCCAGGACAGGTCTGCATAGATATCCGAAGGCATCGTCGTACCCACACCGCTCCGCGAAAGGAAAGCCACACGGCGTGATGATACGAATTCGCGCGCTGGCAGTGTAGTCCTGCAGAGTGGTCCGCCAAGCGTGGTCCGCTCGGCCCGAGCGGCGCAACGGGGACGCAGTCCCCATTGACTGACTGCCGGAGGTACCGCACCGCCGGCACTCGGCGGGCCACGCTATTGCTCGACCGTAAACAGCACAGCGCAACGTTCGTTGGCTGCGTCCTCGAACAGCTGCCGGATCTGCTGCAGCGAATTCCAGACAATATCGAATTCGCGTTCCGAAGGGGGGTGCCCGAGATCCTCGGCGGACATGCCTGCGTACTTGTCGTGGATGTCGTTCCGCTTGAGGTCGTGCAAGGCTTCGGCAACGTGCGGCACGATGTCCGGCCGCACGATGATCGCTTCAAAACCATTGCTGAGGTGCAGACGTTTGCCCCCCAGGATGACGTGATTCAGCGGAAAATCACCGCCGGTCGGATCGAGCGAGCCATCCGACAGACAACGATGAATCGGGGCCCACGATGGACCGGTTTCCAATACCAGCTTGGCATCCCGGAGCTTCCGCGACTGACGCAACTCGGATACGACCTGTCGCACCGATTCGTCACCAGCTGCGGCAAAAACCCGCTTCGCGTTGTCGCGCGTCAGAATGATATGAGCGCCTATACCCTTCACAAGAACACCTGTCACAAACGAGATCCTGCTACCCAAACATGGTTAGCGCCAGAGGTTATCATCGGCGAAGGGATGAGCGGGGCCAAGCAGCTTCGGTTTCGGCAGTGCTTTCAGAGCCTGTGCCGCCAATCGAAGGTCATCCTTCGTCGTAATCTTGAGATTGATGGGGGAGCCCGGGACGATCGCCACGGGATGGCCCAGCCGCTCGACCAGCTCGGCGTCGTCGGTCGCCGTAGGTGGCTGGCGCTGAGCGTATGCCCGCATGATGAGCTCCCGGCGAAAAACCTGCGGCGTTTGTGCTTCCCACAAGTTCTGCCGCGAGACCGTCTCGACGATCGTGCGGGACGACACGCGTTTCAAGGTGCTGGTGATGGGAGTCGCCAGGATCGCCGCCCCGGTCGCCGCCGCGGATTCGACCACGGCGTCGATCCACTCGTTGGCCAGGCACGGGCGAGCGGCATCATGAATCGCTACAAGATCGACTTCTGGCTTGACCTTGGCCAAGGCTCGCGAAACGGAGTCGGCTCGTTCGGCTCCCCCCTCGACAACTTCAATGCCGAGAATCGCGACATTTGCGCCGAACTTGCTGAAGAAATCCTCACGATCCTCCGGCGATATGACCAGAATGGTCTGACGCACGTCGCTGCGGTTCAGGAACCTTTCGGCCGCGTGAAGCCAGACCGCGCGATTCTCCAGCGGCACAAACGGCTTCTTGTAATGCTTGTCTTGAAAGCGACTGCTCTTTCCGGCAGCCGGCAAAATCACCGCCAAAGTGGACACGGCGAACGTCCTCTTTCCCTCAAGCCTTCAGTTCGCCCTATTTTGGCTAAATGAATCGCGGCGTCAAGCTGAATCGCTTAATATCGTCACGTCCGGGCCCCCGGCACAACCCGCTTCACCCGCTCGTCGGTCCTGCCAAGTGTGCCACATCCGCGATGCCACGCAGCCCAAGCCGACCGCGGCCAGATAGACCGACATGCCCATCATGCCGCCTCCCACGTCCGCCGCCCAGTCCCAGGCGTCGGCCGTCCGGCTCGGCACCAGCTCCTGAGTCAGCTCGTCGGCCATTCCGTAGACGCCGACGATGACCATGGTCGTCAGCATACCTGCGATCGACGGCCGGAACTTCAGCAGGACCCAGGACAACAGCAACCCCAGCCCGAAATAGCCGCTGAAATGCAGTGTCTTGTCCGAGACCGACAATCGGTCCAGACCAGGATTGGGCAGGTGAGTCCCCACAAACATGCTGGCCCAATATGCCACCAACGCCAGAACCCCAAGTCGATGGATCATTGGTACCAGTTTGACCTTCCCCATCCTTCTCCCCCTCTGATCGCTGACCCGTCCTGCCCCACATCGTATACTGATGCCGCCTCGGAAGGCGGCGAATTCCGAGATCAAGTGAGTCATCGAACCGACGGGAAATGTGTGCAGACCGCAGCCTGGCCGAGCTCCCGTGCCGGTCATCGACAAGATTACCGCGCCGGACGATTCTAGCTACGAACGGCTACCCCGGATATGTTCGGAGCCGCCGGAGATCAACCCCGAGATTTCGGAGATTTCGATTATGCAAGCGATGCGCACTCTTACGGCTCTAAGTCTCGTGCTGATTGCAGGAACCGAGGCGGTGATAGCACAGGAAACGCCTGCCCGCCCTGCCACGCCCGCGGATGCGAAGACGGCCGACCCCAACACGTGGCGCGCCATGTTCGACGGCAAGTCGTTAGACGGGTGGAAGTCCACGAATTTCGGCGGTGAAGGAGACGTCTCGGTAGTGGACGGCAACCTGACGCTTGACTTCGGTTCGTCCCTGACCGGCGCGACGTACACCCGTGATTTTCCTCGCACGAACTACGAGGTGCGTGCCGAGGCGCAGCGTGTCGACGGACGCGACTTCTTCTGCGGCATGACATTCCCCGTCGAGAAGGCGTATTGCAGTTGGATCGTCGGGGGCTGGGGCGGCGCTGTCGTGGGGTTGTCCAGTATCGATGGCCTCGACGCATCGGAAAACGACACGACCAAGTTCATGAAGTTTGAAAACGAGCGCTGGTATCGCTTCCGTCTGCGCGTTGAGCCGCATCGGATCCAGGCGTGGATCGACGACCAGCGCGTCATCGACCAGAACATCACGGGTCGCAAGATCTCGACCCGATCCGAGGTCGTCTTGTCGCAGCCGTTTGGCTTCGCCGCCTGGGAAACCAAGGCAGCGATCCGCAACATTGCCTTTCGCACGCTGAGTCCTCAGGAGCAGGACGCGCCCTGATCGCGGCGCGCGCGACCGAGGGCCAAGTCTCGTTCCATTCTTCAACTCGTCTTTTCATTTCCTGGCGTGAGCCAGCAGGAGGTCGGAATGGTGAAAGTCGCCATTGTGGGTCTAGGGTTCGGTGCGGAGTTCATCCCCATCTATCAGGCCCATCCGCAGGCCGAAATGTACGCCATCTGCCAGCGCAATCGAGAACATCTGAACAAGATCGGCGATCAGTTCCAGATCGAGCAGCGCTATACCAGCTACCAGGACGTGTTGAAGGACCCGCGCGTCGATTTCGTGCACATTAACAGCCCGATCCCCGATCACGCCTGGATGTCGATGGAGGCGCTGAAGGCGGGCAAACACGTCATGTGCACGGTTCCCATGGCCACGACCGTCGAAGAGTGCCAGCAGATCTGCGAACTCGTCCAAAAGACCGGGCTCAAGTACATGATGGCGGAGACGGTGGTCTACAGCCGCGAGTTCCTCTTTATCAAAGACATGTACCAGAAGGGCGAGCTGGGCAAGATCCAGCACCTCGCGGCATCCCATCCCCAGGACATGGACGGGTGGCCCTCGTACTGGGAGAAGATGATTCCGATGCATTACGCCACCCACGTCGTCAGCCCCTGCCTGGGGCTCCTGAACGGCCGGGCGGAGTATGTCAGTTGCTTCGGGTCAGGCACCGTACGCGATGACATTGCCGAGAAATCCGGCAATCGGTTCGCGGTCGAGACGTGCCATATCAAGATCAAAGACACCGACGTCACGGCCCACATCTGGCGTTTCCTGTACGACGTCGCTCGACAGTACCGCGAGAGCTTCGACGTCTATGGAACGAAGAAGAGCTTTGAGTGGACGCTGGTCGAGAATGAGCCGCACGTCCTGCACACGGCGAAGAAGCCGGAACCGGAGATCCCGTCAAAGGTCGAAGTACCCGACTTTGCCCACCTGTTGCCGGAGCCGATCCGCAAGTTCACCCGGTCCATCCAGGATGCCGAGCACCTGTCCTTTATCCAAGGCGGTGGCCACGGCGGCTCGCACCCGCACCTGGTGAACGAGTTCGTGTCGGCACTGACCCAAGGTCGCGACCCCTGGCCGAACGCCGTGCAATCGGCGAACTGGACATGTGTTGGAATCTGCGCCCATGAGTCGGCACGGAAGGGCGGCGAAATCGTGAAACTGCCCGCGTTCACGCTGGCCTAGTTCCTGAGTGGTGGAAGGCCGGAGGCGTCTCCGGAGGTGAATGCCATGAAGATGCGGATCGTCATGTCGGGCGTCCTGCTGGCCGCGCTGTTCGTCACGGGTCCCGCAACCGCGCAGCCGGTCGCTGAACGGTCGGGCCCCGACTTGCGGTTGCTGTTCCTGGGCGACCGCGGTCATCACCAGCCCGCGCAGCGATTCGCCCAACTGTACCCGGTACTGCGCGAGCGCCGCATCAACCTGGTCTATACCGAGGACGTGAACGAGCTCCAGGCGGAGCGATTGAATCAGTTCCACGGACTGATCCTGTACGCCAACATCGACGAGTTGGCGCCGCGCCACGCCCAGGCCTTGCTCGCGTATGTGGCCGCGGGACACGCCTTCGTCCCCTTGCATTGCGCGAGCTATTGCTTCCGGAACCAGGACGCTGTCGTCGATCTTATCGGGGCCCAGTTCCAGCGGCACGGGACCGGCGTGTTTCGTGTACGTCCCAGCGACGAGGCGCGGACGCATCCCGTCATGCAGCAATATGACGGCTTTGAAAGCTGGGACGAGACGTATGTGCACACCCGCCATAATCCGAAGGACCGGATTGTGCTGGAGTACCGTGACGAGGGCGGCAGGCCAGAACCGTGGACTTGGGTACGGACGCACGGGCAAGGGCGCGTGTTCTACACGGCTTGGGGCCACGACGAGCGGACCTGGTCACATCCCGGCTTTCAGAACCTGATCGAACGTGGCATCCGCTGGGCCTGTGGCGACAATGTGGCGCGAACCCCGCCCTATTCGGATCGTCCCGCGTTGACGTCGCTGCCGGCCGATGCGCCGCCGTTTCAGTACGTCGAGGCCGACGTGCCCTTCTATCCGCCGGGCCAGCGCTGGGGCACGGTCGATACAGGGAAACGCCGGATGCAGCTGCCGGTCTCGCCGTCCGAATCGCTCCAGCACATGGTGACACCCGCCGGATTCCGCGTCGAACTGTTCGCCTCCGAGCCCATGTTGGGAGGCAAACCGCTCACGATGTCATGGGATGAACGAGGCCGGCTCTGGGTGTGCGAGGCGATCGATTACCCGAACGAACTGCATTCGCCCGGCGCCGGTCGCGACCGGATCCGGATTCTTGAGGACTCCGATGGGGACGGCCGAGCGGACACGTCGACCGTGTTCGCCGAACGGCTGTCCATCCCGACCGCCATTACGTTCTACCGGAGTGGTGCGATCGTCCAGGACGGCCGCGAAACCGTTTACCTGCGCGATCAGGACGGTGACGGCCGAGCGGACCTGCGCAAGGTCCTGATCACTGGCTGGGCGCTCGGCGATACGCATGGCGGGGTCAGCAACTTCCAATACGGGCTCGATAACTGGTTCTACGCGATGCAGGGCTATAACGCCTCGGAGCCCGTCTACGACGATGGTCGCCGCAAGGCGGTCGGCTTTCGCATGGGCTTCTTCCGCTTCCGCATGGAGGGTGAAGGGGAACAGGCGGTGGTCAAGGACCTGGAATTCCTCCGGTCGACGAACAACAACACCTGGGGGCTGGGGATCAGCGAAGCGGGTTTGATCTTCGGATCGACGGCCAATAACAACCCGAGCGAGTTCCTGCCGATCCCCAACCGCTATTACGAGGCCGTCCGCGGCTGGTCCAGTTCCGTCCTGACCGGCATCGCGGACAGCAACCAGTTCGAGCCGCTCGATCCGTCTCGGGTCCGGCAGGTCGACCAGCATGGCGGCTTTACCGCTGCGGCAGGGCACGCGCTCTATACCGCTCGCCGGTATCCGCGCGAATACTGGAACCGGACGGCGTTTGTTACGGAACCGACCGGTCACTTGATCGCGACGTTTGTGCTGCGCCCGGATGGCGCAGGGTTCCGGTCGAAGAACTCGTGGAATCTCCTGGCCAGCAACGATGAATGGACGGCCCCGATCATGGCGGAGGTCGGGCCGGACGGGAACGTCTGGTTCATCGACTGGTACAACTACATCGTCCAGCACAATCCGACGCCGGCAGGCTACAAGACGGGGCGCGGCAACGCTTACGAGTCCGAGCTGCGCGACAAGAAACATGGCCGCATTTACCGAGTGGTCTGGACGGGGCCGGACGCCGCCGCCGACCCGCGCGTCTCCCCCTACCAGCTCGATCGAGCCAACCCTGCGGAGCTGGTCCGACTGCTGAGCAGTGACAACTTCTTCTGGCGCCGGCAGGCGCAGCGGCTGCTGGTCGAGCAGCAGGCGACGGGCGCCGTCGACTCGCTGATCGAGCTCGCGGGCGACTCGTCCATCGACGCGGTGGGACTGAACCCCGGCGTGATTCATGCCCTTTGGACGCTCGCCGGCCTCCGCCAGCTCGAATCGCCCCTGCCAGCGGTTCGGGACGTCGTGCGCCGGAATTTGAAGCATGGTTCGGCGGCCGTTCGCCGTAACGCCGTGCTCGTGCT
>JBFWYF010000307.1:0-7978 GCA_050186685.1 Pirellulaceae bacterium | reverse complement strand
GCCGTCGGTCAGGTCGCCGTAGACGAGTTTCAGGCGAGCGTCGTGCGGATCTTCGCGTAAGTGATCGATGCGGGAGGTGTTGAAAGTGGAACTGCGGCGGATTAATCCCCAGACTTCGTAACCTTTCTCCAACAGGAGCTCGGCGAGATACGAGCCGTCTTGTCCGGTGACGCCGGTAATACAGGTCGTCGAAGCGTCGAAGCGTGGGAGGTCTCCGGTTCCCGGCGTGGCACCGCATCTCTCACGCAGAGGGAGCCTCCCTGCCCAGTCCCTCCCCACCCCCAGGCTGCTACTCGTCCAGGGGCCTCGCCCAGCGATGGGTTGAACGACTTCTTCCGTCGCGAAGTTTGTGAACGGGAAGGGGCGCTAGAAGCGATATATCGCGGCCAACCCCGAGGCGGTGGGCATCTGATCGGACGTCAGGACCAGCACTTTGCCACCCCTCCGCAGTACGAGTTCGGCCAGCTCGTCGTACAGATCGTCTGTCGCTGTGGGGTCCCGGACGACGCGTCCGTCGACGGCGTCAAACCTGCCAAACTCATTCCGCCCCTCTTCCAGAAGGAGCGTATCGACGCGCGACATAGCAGCGGCGGTGGCTACTTGCTCCAGGTCGTCGTCCCCGCGCTGGTGGCTGCGGGCCGTGCCAAACCTCTCGCGGAGATTGTCGAGCTGTTGCTGATGGCGTTGCTCGAACAGCGGCCAGGCGTGCTCGAGCATCTCTCGGGGCGAGAAGGCGAGCGGGTCGGCCGCCACGCCCTCCTCGAGGAGGAAGGGATTGCCGCTCACGGAGCGAAACATCGCCTGGTTCTCAGGTAATGCGACGAGCACCAGCGGCAACTGGCTCGGCCGGGAGTAGCGCTGGATCATGGCCTCGTCGACCACACGATAGAACCGTAGAACGTCGGTGTCATGATTGTCCAGCCGAGAGCGTTGTGCCGCATGGATGACAGGCCCGCCGAAACCCTCACGGGAATCCGGGGCCACACCGGGCGGCAGGGTGGGATCGGTATACTCTTCTGGCAAGGCTTCGCGGCGTGTGCGGGGTACGCCGTCTCCGTCAGGTACCTCGATGACAAAGTCCCGATGACCGTCAAAGACCCGCACGCGGCCGGCGGACACCCCCAGCAACTGAAACCGATCGGCGGCCTGCAGCACGCGAATCAGCGGCCTTACAAAAAAGCTGTCCGAGACTTGGGCCACTTCCTGCACCGACTTCGGTAAACGCATTACCTGCACGAAGTCCGGTGATGCGAATACGGCCAGTCCGTCCGAGGTTGGGAGAAGGAAATCGGGACTTTCGCGTAATCGCGTCAAGCTAGCCAGGACCTCATTGGCCCTAGCACGCTGGTATCGCTCACGCAGCGTCTCGCCGATCTGGGTGACCAGATTCGCAAAACGCACGGCGTTCTGAGACTGCTCGGGCGGACTCCGATAAATAGGCTGATAAAGCGACACGCAGGGCGGAGTTCGTTGGTCGAACAGCACTGCTAAGGCAGACAGCGAGGCCATCTTGAGATCCCCCTCCTTGCTTGAGCGTAGCCGGCCATCCGAGCAGGACGGACATCAGAGCCGGCTGATGGGAATGAACGCTCACGCCGTTAGGCCGACACGCCCGCCATCCGTCGACACTCGTCGGCACATCGGCGGCATACTTCGGCGCATCGCTGGCAGTGATCGACCTCGTGACGCGCACATTCATCTCCGCAGATCTGGCAGACGTCCGCGCACAACCGGCACAGTTCCTCCGCAAACTGGGAACTACGGCTCATGAAGGCGGCCGACTGCCAGCAGATTGCGGCACAGTCACGGTCCAGTCGAATGCACGCCGCCATGGCCTGTACTTGTTCTTCGCCCAGGCAGGCAGTCGCACACTCTTCACACACGCGTGCACACTCCATACAGGTTTCGATGCACCGCTGATATTCATGCGTTGTCATGGTCCTGGTCTCCTTTTTTCCTTCGGCGAGAATGGATCATCGGTTCGCCTAGAATTGGTGCAATGCCAGTGCCAATAGGAAGTTTGCCGCCGATCTGGCTTGGAGACCGTGAGTAGTCCGCACCAGCGGGATGCCGGTGACTGGGTGCCAGACGACCTTCGGGAACGAGTGGCCACCGGCTGTGTGGCCCCACCAGTGGTATGCCTGACTACCCTGCACTGGCAGAGCCGGCAGAGCCAGTGCCACCCCCTCCGCACTGGCAGAGCCAGTGCCACACCTCTTTCACTGGCTGTTGCCTCGTCTGGAGCATTTGCCGCCCAATTGCCGGGCCATTGGCGCATGCAGTATTCTCGTCGAGCGCTGGGGCACCGTTGTCGTTCCTCGGCCAGACTCCACAAGTCCCCTCCCAGAGTATCGAGGCGAGGGGCTCGCCAAACGGCTTCGCGGACCTGCGATGTCGATTCGCCGGGGAGTCTGTTTGCGAAGTTGCGTTCGATTGTGATTTTCCTGCGAGAGGCGGATATGAAGACACGGCCTTTCTCTTGGATCCTGGTGGTCTGCCTGGCATCGATCGGTGTGCCCGGGTGGCTGTCGGCGCAAACGGCGCCGAAAACGGCCGGCGTATCGCAGCCTGCCCCTTCCGCACCCATGCTCACCGAGTGGGGAGCGCAAGTCACGGCCGAGAATGCGTGGCGCGAGTATCCACGTCCGGCTTTTGCACGGGAATCGTGGACCAATCTGAACGGGCTCTGGAAGTACCAGGTCACTCCGATTGCGGTGACGACCGCGCCCGTGGAATGGACCGGCGACATCTTAGTTCCCTTTGCGCTCGAGGCACCGCTATCCGGAGTGCGGAAATCGCTGACGCCGCAGGACGCGCTCTGGTACCGCCGGGACTTCGAGGTGCCTGCCCTTCCCGACGGCCGCAGATTGTTGGTCAACTTTGAAGCGGTCGATTATCAATCCACGATCTGGGTTAATGCGACGCAGGTTGGAACGCATACGGGGGGCAATCTGCCGTTTTCCTTGGACATAACGGATGCCGTCCGGACGGGGGCGAACACCCTGACGGTGCGGGTGACCGATGGCACCGACACGGGATATCAGCAACATGGCAAGCAAGTGCTCGCTCCGGGTGGAATCTGGTATACGCCGGTATCCGGTATCTGGCAGACCGTGTGGCTCGAGACTGTGCCTGCGCGCCATATCACCTCCGCACGGATCATGCCGGCGGTCTCGGGCCGAGTGCGCATCCAGTTGGCCGCCTCGGACAAGTCGCCGGGCGAAGCCACGGTCACGGCGAGCCTTGGAGGGCAGACGGTAGCCACCGTGACGGGACCGGCTCAGGACTTGACTCTGAGTATTCCCGAACCTCGGCTCTGGTCGCCCGACAGCCCGACGCTGTATGACCTGACGTTCACGCTCGGCGACGACACGGTGAAATCCTACGTCGGGTTGCGAGAAACGACGGTGGCACGGGCTGCGGACGGACATCTGCGGCTCTTCTTGAACGGCCGGCCGCTCTTTCATTTCGGCACGCTCGACCAGGGCTGGTGGCCGGATGGTCTGCTGACACCACCCTCCGACGCGGCGATGAAGTCGGACATCGAGTTCCTGAAAGCGGCCGGATTCAATACGCTGCGCAAGCATATCAAGGTTGAGCCGCGTCGTTACTACACCCACTGCGATCGCCTTGGTTTGCTCGTGTGGCAGGACCAGGTCAGTTCGGGAACCGGCAAGAAGCGCGGTGAGCAGGGCTCGAGCCCGGAATGGACGCGGCTCCGGCCCGATCCCGTGGATGCGACCTGGCCGGATGCGGCACATGAACAGTTCATGACGGAGCTGCGCACGATGCTCGAGACGTTGCACAACCACCCCGCGATTGTGCAGTGGGTGCCGTTTAACGAGGCCTGGGGCCAGCATCGCACGATGGAAGTGGGCCAGTGGACGGTCGCAGCGGACCCCTCGCGCCAGGTGAATATCGCTTCGGGCGGCAATTTCCATCCCGTGGGCCACATCGTCGACCACCATCAGTACCCCCATCCGGCTTTTCCGTTTGAGCTAGGGCAGGGCGGGCGGTTTGACGGTTTCGTGAAAATCGTGGGCGAATTCGGCGGCCATGGCTATCCCGTAGCGGGACACCTCTGGAATCCGAATGCGCGCAACTGGGGATATGGCGGCTTGCCGAAAGACAAGGACGAGTGGCTCGAGCGCTACCAGACGTCGATCGCGAAGCTCGCTGAACTCAAGAAGCTGGGCATTGCGGCCGGCATCTATACGCAGACGACCGATGTGGAAGGGGAAATCAACGGGTTGATCACCTACGACCGCAAAGTCCGGAAGCTGACCCCGCAGGCGCTCGCCGACATCCACCGCCGCGCGGAACTGGTTCCTTGATCGGCGGCTCGTACCTCTATCCGGTCCGATTGCATTTCCTATTCTATCGGGGTGAAATCGATGAGCGTTCGAGTGATGTGCTTTGCTTGTTGTGTTGCCGGGAGCTTATCCGGCGCATGGCTGGGGGAGGTTGCTGCTCAGCAGCCTCCCTACGACACCTATCCCGCCGCGGAACCGCCATACTACCGCGTCCGGTATGAAGCGGGAACGAAGCCGGGTGAGCTGGTCTATCCCGTCAATTACACATTGTGGATTCCTCCGCGGGTCAAGACGCTTCGGGGAGTTGTCGTCCATCAGCACGGTTGCGGCGAGGGCTCTTGCAAGTCGGGATTAACCGGGGCGTTTGACCTGCACTGGCAGGCGCTGGCCCGGAAACACGATTGTGCCTTGCTGGCTCCCGCATACGAGCAGCCGGAGATGGCGGAATGCCAGATGTGGTGTGATCCGCGTCACGGTTCGGCGGCGGCCTTTCAGCGATGTCTGGTCGACCTGGGCTCGCAGTCCGGACACCCGGAGCTCGCGCAAGTGCCGTGGGCCTTGTGGGGGCACAGCGGCGGAGGTCACTGGGCGGGCGGTATGGTGCTGTTGTATCCGCAGCGCGTCGCGGCGGCGTGGTTGCGATCCGGAGTGCCGCTGCTGCAACCCAACTCGGCTCGGGCGAACATCAAGCCGCATACGTTGCCCGACGAAGCTCTCCAGGTGCCGATGATGTGCAACCTCGGCACGAAGGAGGGAGTGACCGTCAAAGATGGCCGGTTCGCCGGCGTGTGGCCAGCCAACGAGGCGTTTTTCCACGCCGTGCGTGGTCGGGGAGGCCTCGTCGGCGTCGCCGTCGATCCCTTGACGGCACACGAGTGCGGCAACCAGCGGTATCTCGCAATCCTCTGGCTGGATGCGTGCCTGGCGGCACGCCTGCCGGTTCGAGCGGGAGACGCGTTGCGCCCCATGGCCTTGGAATCCGCATGGCTGGCGGATGCGACGGGAGCTGATGCCGTGGCGGCCTCGGCTTATCAGGGCGAGCGGCAGAAGTCCACGTGGCTGCCGGATGAACGCATCGCACGGGCGTGGATGCAATACGTGCACGACACGGAAGTGTCCGACGACACACCGCCGCCTGCTCCCCAGAATCTGCAGGTGCAGGGGCAGGAGTTGAGCTGGGAGGCCGAGGCAGACCTCGAGAGCGGGCTGGCGTATTTCCAGATTGAGCGGGATGGCCAGCCGCTGGCGCGCGTGCCCGAGCGGGGACGGAATCCGTTTGGTCGCCCGCTCTTTCAGAATCTGCAGTACAGCGACACGCCCTCTCAGCCGCTGGTTGCACTGCGTTTTACCGATATGACAGCGTCATCCGGCATGCGGCACGCGTATCGCGTCACCGCCGTGAACACCGTGGGGCTCGCCTCGCCACCTAGCGAAAAGGCGGTTGCCGGATCAACGCGGTAGTGCCGCTTCGACGTCCGCTACGAATACGACTTCGAGGAGTGGAGACAGGAGTAGCGGAAGTCGCTAGACACCGCGTCAGCGGCGTCGCAAGACTTCCGAGTTTGATGAGAGAGCGCGGAGTCGGAAGTCTGGCGACTTCCGCTCCTGGGGTGGTTTCCATTGTCTCGGGAGTCGGGGCGCGATAGGCTGATCCCTTAACATCCCACGGGATGCGCGGGCGGAACAAGCCGCCACGAAGGTCCCGATGAGCACGGTCCCGCCTGGGGTGGAGCAACCGCTCTTTCTCTCTCTGACTGCAAAGGAGTCGGCCATGGGTGCGTGGGTCTCTCGGCGCCGCTTTTTGTCGCATGTGGGGCACGGAACCTTGCTGGCGACCCTGGGGCCGGCATTGGCCATGGAGCTCGGCATGGTGCCACCCGCCTTTGGCGAGGCCGTCGCGACGCCCTTGTCGTTCGGTCACCTGGAGCCGCTCGTCCGCGAACTGCAGGAGACTTCTGTCGACAAACTACAGGGCGCGCTGGTGCGCAAGTGGCAGCAGGGAGTATCCCTGAAAACGTTGATCGGTGCGGGAGCCTTGGCGAACGCTCGGACATTCGGCGGGCAAGATTATGTAGGTTTTCACACGTTCATGGCGCTGGCTCCGGCACTGAAGATGGCCGAGTTGCTGCCAAGCAACTCCGCGGTCTTGCCGGTCCTCAAGGTCTTGTACCGGAATACGAATCGCATCCAGGAATTTGGGGGACGCGATGCGGAAGTGCTGCAACAACTGCCTGCGAGCAGCGGAGTGGCCGGTGCGGATGCCGCCGCCCTGCAGCGCGCCGTGCGTGGTCGGCAGGTGCCAGAGGCTGAGAACATCCTGGCCCAGTTGGTAGCCGGCGACCGGCTGCAGGCGTTCAACGCCTTGTTGCCGCTGGTGGAGGACAATCCCGAAGTGCATCGAACGGTCTTGCCGTTCCGTGCCTGGGATATGCAGCAGATCGTCGGCACCGAACATGCGCTGACCCTGTTACGCCAGTCGCTCCGATATTGCCTGCAATCGGAGGTGTATCGCCGCGACAACTGGGATGTTCACGGGCGCATGTTGACAGGGTTGCTGGACGAATTTCGACTGGTTGGCAAAGACGTGGGGACCCGTACTGCGGAGGATTCCTTCGTCCAGAAGCTGAGCGATGAACTGGCGACGTGCCAACCCGACGAGGCGGCGCGGGCTGCGGCTTCGGCCTTGGCGGACGGGTTTGCTCCCGCCGTGATCGGCGAGGCGATGTCGCTGGCGGCTTGCCAGCTCGTGCTCCGGGACGGGGGGCGCCAGCCGCAATGGGAATCGCCGGGCAAGCCTGCCGGCTGCGTCCATGGAGACTCGGTGGGAGTCCACGCCAGCGACGCAGCCAACGCCTGGCGCAACATGGCGTCCGTGACGAGCGGCACCAGCGCTTTGTCGTGTGTTATCATCGGTGCCTGGCAGGTAGCACGCGATCGTACGAGCTCGCCGATTTTGCTCGACCAGCCTCTGCCGACCGCTCGCCATCTGCAGGAGACAACCGCCACGAATGCCGACGTGCTCTTGGAGCAGTTGGACGAAGCCGTACGTTTCAATCAGCAGGCACATGCGACCGCCATTGTGCAGCGTTACGGCGAATTGAAGCACGCGCCGGAGCGAGTGTTCGGCAAACTGCTGCAGTACGCCGTGAGCGAGGACGGGGCCTTGCATGCCGAGAAGTATTTTCAGACGGTGCGCGACGACTTCGCGTCCACACGGCCATCGCTGCGTTGGCGCCACTTGGCGGCCTTGGCTCGTGTGACGGCCAGTGAATACGGTCGTCCCGCGCCGGGCCAAATCGAAGCACGTGAGCTGCTCGGGCTCCGGCCGGGGGGCGTCTGAGGCGTTCCTCCTACGTGGCGACGGTAAAAGCCCACGTTCTGGCGAACGTGGCGACGGAATCCTACGTTCTGGCGAACGTGGCTACAGGAGACTCCATGAACCCGACAACCTCTCAGCATTTCACCCGCCGCCGTTTCCTCGAGACGGCGGCCACCGCGGCGGCGGTGGCGAGCTACGGGGCCGGCACCGCCGAGGCGTTCGTTCCCGGGGCCATTCGGGAAAACGACCACTTCTGGTTTCGACTGGCGCCTCCGGGACCGTATATCGACTCGCAGCGCGGACATAAGGCCTTTGGATTCGGCGACGGCCAGGTCTTTCTCTCTGA
>JBFWYF010000306.1:0-8061 GCA_050186685.1 Pirellulaceae bacterium | reverse complement strand
AGTACATCCCCACAACCGTAGCCTGTGCGCGAGGTAATCGAGTGGCTGCCATGGTGTCGTGCAGCCGCGCGAATTTCGGTGGCGACGTGGTGGTCGACATTCCGGGCATGCCCGCGGGCTTGACCATTCAGGCGCAGGTGATGACGGCCAACTTGACCTCGGTCCCGGTCTTGTTTTCGGCCGCTGCGGACGCGCCGACCGCGGGGGCGCTGGTCGAACTGCACGGCAAGACGACGGATCCGAAGCTGGGAGTCCAGGGCGTCTTTGCCCAGCGTACGATGCTGGTCCGCGGTCAGAACAATCGAGACGTCTACGGTCACGATGCACGCCGCATGGCAATCGGCGTGACGGCCGAGGTGCCGTTCACGATCGAAATCGTCCAGCCCAAAGTGCCCATCGTCCGTACAGGATCGATGGGCTTGAAAGTGGTGGCCAAGCGAGTCGGCGACTTTAAGGCACCGATCAGTGTTACGATGCTTTATAACCCGCCGGGCATTGGTTCGTCGGGATCCATTTCTATTCCCGAAGGGCAGTCCGAAGCGATCATTCCGCTCACGGCAAACGGTGGCGCGGGAATCGGCAAGTGGCCCATTGTCGTCCGGGGACGCGCCGCGCATGGTGGAGGCACCGTCGAGGTTGCCACGCAACTGGCGGAACTCGAGGTGGCGGACAGCTACCTCAACCTGGCGTTCCAGAAAACGGCAGGGGAGCTGGGGAAGGAAACGAGCCTGGTCGTTAAGGTCGAACGGAAGGGTGACTTTCCGGAAGTGGCCGACATCCAGTTGCTGGGCTTGCCCGCCAACACGTCGACGGTGTCCGAGCCACTGAAGGTGGGGAAAGAGACGAACGAGCTGATCTTTCCAATCAAGATCGCCGAAAATGCCACGCCGAACACGTACAAGTCGCTGGTCTGCCAGGCGACGATCGTGAGGGAAGGTGAGCCGATCACGATGACGGTGGGATCCGGTGAGCTGCGAGTCGATCGGCCGCCGCCTCCTAAGCCGAACGCACCCGCCACTCCCGCCGTGGCCGCAGCGGCTCCCGCGGAGCCTGCCGAAAAGCCGGCCCGCCCGTTATCGCGGCTCGAACAATTGCGTCTGCAGAAGCAACAGCAAAGCGGAAAATAGCTCGTGACGCGGCCCGCGTCCCTGGCCCGGAACAGTTACCGCCCGGGAGCCAGCCCAACCGGCCCGCGTAACGAAATGGAGAGAAATGCTATGAGCGCGTCGTATGTAAGCCGGTGGATGGCCTTGTGTGGAATGTTAGCCAGCGCAGCGTCTTTGACCGGTGCGGAAGTTGTACGCATTGCGGTCTACCCGCCGGAAGTCCAGCTGCAAACGCGGCTGGCACGCCAGGCTTACCTGGTTGTGGCCGAGCGGGATGATGGCGTGACGCTGGACGTGACGCAGCTCGCTTCGGTGCAGCCGGGTGACGACAAGCTAGTGCGGCTGGAGGGAACCGCGATCTATCCGAAAGCGGACGGTGAGACGACGCTGGCCATCGAATACGCAGGTCATAAGGCCAGCTTGCCGGTTCGCGTCAAAGACGCGGCCGCTGACCGCCCTATCAGCTGGCATCTGGATGTGATGCCGGTGTTCATGCGAGGTGGCTGTAATACCGGTAGCTGCCATGGCGCGGCCCGCGGAAAGGACGGCTTCCGCCTGTCGTTGTTCGGCTTTGATCCACGCGGCGACTACGATCGCGTCACCCGCGAAATTGGCTTTCGCCGTATCAACCTGGCCGTTCCGGAAGCGAGTCTGCTAATCGAGAAATCGGTTGGTACTGTCCCGCATACCGGCGGCAAGCGGTTCGAGAAGGACAGCGAATACAACCAGACGCTGCTGACATGGTTGAAGGCGGGTGCTCCTGCCGACGCGGGAGAACCTGCTCGTGTGGACCGGCTGGAAATCTATCCCACCAAAGCCGTACTGGAGGGCGAAGGCGCGACGCAGTCGTTTCTCGCACGCGCCAGCTATTCGGACGGGACGACCCGTGACGTCACGAGTTTGGCGACGTTCATGACGACAAACGACAATTCGGCTTCGATTTCGCCGGAAGGAGTCGTCACCGCCGGGGCTCGCGGCGAAGCGTTCATCATGGCCCGTTTCGAGACACACACAGTGGGCAGTCAGGTGTTGGTCTTGCCCAAGGATCTCCAGTACACGCCTCCGCCGGTGGAGGGCAACTATGTCGATCAACTGGTGGGGGACAAGCTGAAGAAGCTGCGGATCCTGCCCAGTGAGCTGTGCACCGACGAGGAGTTCCTGCGGCGCGTCACCGTCGACATCACCGGCTTGCTCCCCACGGAAGACGAATACCGGGCGTTCATCACGGACCAGGATCCTCAACGCCGTGCCCACCTGGTGGATCGGTTGCTGGAGCGGAAGGAGTTTTCCGAGATCTGGGCGATGAAGTGGGCCGAGCTGTTGATGATTCGCACGACGAACCAGGTCAGTGCTAAATCGGCCTATCTGTATAGCACGTGGCTGACCAACCAGATCGCTTCCAATGTGCCGCTCAACCAGATGGTGCGCGAACTGCTCAGCGCCACGGGCGGAACGTTCAAGAACCCGGCCACGAATTACTACCAGATTGAGACGGATACGCTGAAGGTGGCCGAGAACGTGGCGCAGGTGTTCATGGGCATCCGCACCCAGTGTGCTCAGTGCCACAATCATCCGTTCGATCGCTGGACGATGGATGATTACTATAGTTTTGCGGCGTTCTTTTCGCAGATCGGCCGAAAAGGTGGTGAGGATTATCGCGAGCTCGTCGTATTTAATAGCAATCGGGGCGACGTTCGCCACCTGGTTGGCGGGCGCGTGATGGCTCCCAAGTTTCTGGGCGGAGAACAGCCGGACTTGAAGGGACGGGATCGGCGAGCGGTTTTGGCCGAATGGCTCACGTCGCCCGAAAACTCCTACTTCGCGACCAGCGTGGCGAACCGCGTCTGGGCCCATTTCTTTGGCCGAGGCATTGTCGAACCCGTCGACGATGTGCGGGTGAGCAATCCTGCCAGCAATCCCGAGCTGTATGCGACGCTGGGCCAGAAGCTAATCGAGTACAACTACGACTTCAAGCAGCTTGTGCGGGATATCTGCAATTCGCACACGTACCAGCGCAGCACGGCGCGCAACGCATCGAACGAGACGGACGAGCGGAACTTCGCACATGCCAATGTGCGCCGCATCTTTGCGGAGATGATGTTGGATTGCATCAGCCAGGTCACGGAAACGAAGGATAAGTTCCAGGGACTTCCGCTGGGCGCGCGGGCGGTCCAGGTCGCCAATGGCAACACGTCGACGTACTTCCTGACGACGTTCGGGCGAGCGAAACGCGAGACGGTGTGTTCGTGCGAAGTACGGACGGACCCTTCGCTGTCCCAGGCCCTGCATATGCTGAACGGTGAAACGGCCCATGGCAAAATCCAACAGGGAGGCGTGGTCAAACGGTTGCTGGCCGAGGGGCGTAAGCCGGAGCAGGTCATTGAATCGCTGTACATCCGCTGTCTGTGTCGCCGGCCGACGGCTGACGAGGTACAGAAGTTGATGACGATTGTCGCCCAGGCCCCCAACGCGCAGGCAGGGCTGGAAGATGTGTTCTGGGCGTTGTTGAATTCACGCGAATTTGCCTTCAATCACTGATCCTTTCGGGACTCTCGCAGCGCGGAACACCGCGTCCAGCGCTGTGATTCCCATTTCAACCGGTGGGGCACGTTTCCCATTTCCGATGCCGGAATCGGCCCCGCGGGAGACAGACGCCGATGATGTACCAGGTACTGCGTTCGAATCGGACAACCACCGCGTTGGCACTGGCGTTCACCGCCTGGGGGATGACGAGCGACGAGATTCGGGCCGAGGACGCAAAACCGGCGGCCAGGCCGGCTGCCGCCAAGGTCACTTACGACGATGATGTGAAGGCCGTGTTCCGCGAGCACTGCCTCAGCTGCCATAACCAGAACCAGAGCAAGGGCGGGCTAGCGCTCGACTCGTTCGCCAAGGTGATGGAAGGCGGCAGCAGCGGGCAGATCGTGTTTGCTGGCGATCTCGAGAGCTCGCGTTTGTGGGCGCTGATAAGCCACGCCGAAGAACCGGCGATGCCTCCGATGCAGGACAAACTGCCTGAGGCGAAGCTGGCCATCATCAAAACCTGGATTGAGAACGGCGCATTAGAGAATAAGGGCTCGCAGGCGGTCGTCAAGAAAAAATCGTCGTTGGCCATGTCGGCACCGACGGGCGCGGGCCGGCCGGCCGATCCGGCGATGCCGAGCGGTTTGTGGCAACAGCCGGTAGTCGACAGCGAGCGGGCCGCCGCCGTAACCGCCTTGGCGGCCAGCCCGTGGTCGCCGCTGGTGGCTGTGGCCGGGCAACAGCAAATTGTCCTCTACCATTCCGACCATGGCGGCAAGATCGGCATTCTGCCGTATCCCGAGGGTGTGCCCTATGTGTTGAAGTTCAGCCGGAGCGGCGAACTGCTGCTCGCTGGTGGCGGGCGCGGGGGAGCGTCCGGTGGAGTGGCCGTCTACAACGTTCGTAATGGAAAGCGCGTCCTGAAAGTGGGCGACGAGTTGGATGCCGTTCTGGCGGCCGATATCAGCAGCGATCACAAGTACATTGCACTCGGTGGCCCGCAACGCATGCTGCGCATTTTCTCGGCGGAGACCGGCGAACTGCTGCATGACATCAAGAAGCACACCGATTGGATTTACGCGATCGAGTTCAGCCCGGACGGCGTGTTGCTCGCCTCCTCGGATCGTGCCAACGGTCTGTTTGTTTGGGAAGTGGAAACGGGCCAGATGTATCTAGATCTGCGTGGCCACGGCCAGGCGGTGACGGATGTGGCGTGGCGGCCGGACTCGAACGTGCTGGCCAGCGGCAGCCTTGACGGGACGATCCGGCTGTGGGAGATGAACGAAGGTCGGCAGGTCAAGAGCTGGAATGCCCATGGTGGTGGAGTGACGGCCGTCGAGTACACGCATGACGGTCGCATCGCGAGCTGCGGGATGGACCGCGTGGCAAAGACTTGGAGCGCGGAAGGCAACGCCGAACGCAGCTTCCCGGCGCTGACGGAAGCGGCTCTGGAAGTGGCGTTCACGCACGACGGTAAGCGGCTGGTCGCCGGAGATTGGAACGGAACGCTGCGAATGTGGGAGTGTGCGGACGCCAAGGAAGTGGCGGCCCTGCCACCGAATCCTCCGTCCTTGGCGCGAGCCAACAGTCAGTTGCAGGCTCAGCTGGCCGCTGATAAAGCGGCCCTCGAGAAGGCCGGTGCGGAATTGGCGGCAGCCGAAAAGGCGGCGGTCGAGCGGAACGCGGCCGCGACCGCCGCCGGCGCGAGGCTGGCCGAAATAACGCAGACAGCTCAGACAGCCGCGGCTAAGAAGGCGGCTGCAGAGAAGGCAGCAGCGGCTGCAGAGGCGGCCTGGAAGCAGGCGCAGGACACGATTGCCGCGGCGGGAACCGAATTGCCGAAGCTGGCGGCGCAGGCAGCGGCTCAGGACAAGGCCTTGGCCGACGCGACGGCGACCGTGAAGGCCGCGACCTCGAAACACGAGATGGCGACGGCGAAAGCCGAGGCGGCCATTATCGCTCAGGCGAAGGCCGAGGCGGCGCTGGCCGCCCTGGTCCAGGCGGCTGAGGCGGCCGAGAAAGCCGCCGAGGCTGCGAAGGCCGGGGCCGCCGCCGCGGAACAGGAGAAAGCGGCTGCCGCGAAGGCGCTGGCCGACGAAAAAGATGCCGCGAAACAGGCTGCTGCGAAGGGCGTCGCCGATCAAAAGGCCGCTGCGGCAGCTGCAGCGGCTGAAAAGGCCACCGTGGCCGGGACCGCGGCCGCTCAGGCCGCGCAGTCGCTCGAGTTACCGCGGAAGGCTGCGGCTACATTGCAAACCGACGCCCAGGCCGCCAGTCAGGAAGTGCTCGCAGCGTTGACCGCAGTTGCGAAGGCCAAGCTAGGACATATTACCGCCGAACAGGCACGCGCGCTGACCGCGCAGGCGGACAAGCAGTGGCAGGAGAAGGCTGCCGCTGCAAAGCAAGGTTTGCCGGCCGCGGAGATGGCCAAATCGGCGGCGGCGGCGGAGTTGAAGGCCCGCATAGACGAGGCGGCCGCGCGGCAGGCGGCGATGACTGCGGTCAAGACCGCCGCGGATCAGGCGTTGGCCGCGAAGACCGCCCAGGATAAGACGCTTGCCGCGGCTCAACAGGCCTTGCAGGCCGCCACGGCGAAGTTCGAAGCATCGCGAACCGCCGCGGAGCGAGTTGCCGCCGATCTGACCGCATTTGAGAAGCTGCCCGCACTCTTGCAGGCGGCCTTGGACGAACGTCAGCAGGCCGTGGCGCAAGCCACCTCGCAGCGCGACAAGCTTGAACAAGCCCGTCTGGCCGTCGAACAGGCGATGGCCGGTAAAGCAGACGCAGCGACGAAGCTGGCCGACCAGATTGCGGCGCTGCAGGCTCAGCTCGCTCAGCTATCTTCCGAGCAGACGAAGCTGGCCGGAGAAATGCAGACGCAAGCGAATGCCGTCCAGGAGGCGCAGGCTGCCATCGAGCAGGCGCAGGCCAGTGTCGAGCAAGCGGCGGCGGAACGCGAACTGTTCCAGGCCGTGTACGGTCGTCCGTCGACTCCGTAGCCACGTTCGCCAGATCGCGTGCAATCCGTCAATCGACGCTTCCTTTTGGTCGATATCGTGCTCCTCTCGGGCGAAAGGGGCTACGAGAGTGGTCCGCAGCGCCCCGGCGGTTCTCTGCGTCTTCATCAAGGAACAACCAACACCCGGATGACGTTCGGATCCGCGGCGCACGCGAACGCTTCCGCAACATCGTGGAGAGCGACACGGCGGCTGACGAGTTTTCCCAGCGGCAGATCCTGGTGATGGTCCTCGAGGAACTGGACGGCCTGGACCAGGTGCGATGGGGCATAATTATGCACGCCGACCACGTGCAGTTGTCGGCGGACGATCTGCTCCATCGACAAGGGAACATCCGGGGCCGGAAAGACCGACCCGACCAGCACGATGCGTCCTCCGACGCGAACGTGAGGCCATACTTGACGGACGGCCTCGGGGGCTCCCGACAACTCCAGCACGACATCGAAGCCGAGTCGATCGGGCGTCCGGGCGGCGGCCGCGGCCAACTCTTCGGGACCGATGCAGGTGGTCGCTCCGAACTGGTCGGATAGTTGTCGACGCGACAGGCGGACGTCGACGGCGGTTACCGACGCAGCATGGCTGGCCCGGGACATGGCGCAGGCGGTCAGCCCGAGCATGCCGGCGCCCACGACGCAGACAGCTCGGTCGGCGAGCGGGCCGGCCGCTTCGAGCGCCGCCGCGACGGTCGCCGTGGCGCACCCGGCGGGGCAGGCCACTTCCAGCGGCAGGTCCTCGGGCAATTTGACGACCGACGTGCCTGGTACGAGCAGGCAATGCTCCGCGAATCCACCCAGCAGTTCGTAGCCGGGGCGGAACTTCTCGTGCCCGTACTTGACGCCTCGCAGGCATTTTTGGGGGATGCCCCGCCGGCACAACGGGCAGTCGCCGCAGCTGGCGACGATGGCCCACACCACGCGATCACCAATCTGAAGCGGTGTCCCGCGACAGTCGCACGCGGGCGCCGACGGGCCGCAGGCTTCGATCCTCCCCACGATCTCGTGTCCGAGCACGGTCGGTACAGGAACCGCTCGGCGTCCCTTGAAGGAGTGCAAGTCGCTGCCGCAAAGCGTGCATCCTGCGACGTGCACCAGGATTTCTCCCACGGACGGATGCGGAGTCGGCAGTCGGTCGAGACGAATCTGGCTTGCGGCACCATCGAAGACGGCGGCGAGTGACTCACTCATGTGGCGGAATCCAGTGCGACTTGTGGGAGCGGCCGTCGTGCACGCCGCGCAAAATAGTACCAGCTGATCGCAAGGCACCCCCACGACAACAGGCAGGTCGCCCAGCAGGCGAAAGCGAAGAACGGCAACAACCGGTCGCGCGGAACGACGAAGTCCTTACCCAGCAGGACCGCCACGTAACCCAGGTAACCGAAGGAATCGGCCAGGTACATCAAGTAGCCGACGTTGCCG
>JBFWYF010000305.1:0-8072 GCA_050186685.1 Pirellulaceae bacterium | reverse complement strand
TCAGAGCGGTTAAGGACAACGCCTGAAACGTCTTCTCCCGCCATCAAGCAAACAGGGAACCCAACCTGCCCGCGGCCAGGATCGTCGTCACGGTGACAAGGAATACACGCAATACCTGAGCGTACGAGACGCCACCGAGCAGCGTAATCAGCATGAACAGCGGCAAGGCCGCGACCGATAGTACCGTCACTTCCAAAAGGGCCGCCGCCAACTTGCCGAGCACGAGTTCGGAGTTCGTCAGGCGGGTCATCAGCAAGAGGATGAGCGTGCGGCGGTCTTTTTCCTGGGCCACGGCACTCGTCACGCCGAAAGCGGCCAGAAACGTGAGCATGGCGAGCTGCAGCGGGGCCAGAATCTGAAAGACAATCGCGCCAAAGCGGGCCATGTCTCCCACATTGCGGATGACCTGCGTGCCCGCCACAAACAGCCACGCGGTGCAGATAATGATGAGCAGCGTCAGCACGTAGAGAGCGCGGGCAACGTACAGGCGCGGGCGTCGCGGCGACGTGTTGGCTTCGCGCGCAAAAACGGGACCGATGATCACGGATGAATCCTTGGCGAGAGACCAGAAAGTCGCCCATTATAGCCGGCGCGGCGCCCGGTTCCACGCGGCGGGCGCGCGGCCTGGTGCCGCTTCCCGTTTGTGGCTTTCGCCGAAACTCGTTTAGTCCGTAGCGGAAGGAGACCCCTGGCATGGGAGCTCAGCGGGGCTAGGACTTTTTTCCAGTTACCTGAAGGACAACGCGTTTCGTAAGCAGAAGGGTAGCGGAACCCGACAAAGTTCCAACTCGGGTGAGATGCGCCGGAAGTCTTCCGATCGCAGCGGAACTCGCGAGAGTTCCGACTTGCACGAGGGACCTCGGAAGTCTTCCGACGACGCTGTCGCGTCGTCTGGCGACTTCCGCTACTCGTCTAGCGGCCTCCGCTACTCGCTGGGCGACTTCTGATAGCCGAGCGAACGGATCACCGTCAGCATTTCTTCAAAAGTAATGAACCGGCGGCGGTGGCGAAGCTTGTATTCATCGATCGCTACGGCCAGTTCGCGGGCCGCCGGCGTCAACTCGGCATGACTGTTGGCAAACTGCCGCCTCTCCCGGCTGGGTGACATACCCGGTTCGTAGCTCCGTCGATCAACAAACACCTCTCCCTGCATTTCACCGGCCTGCATGACCCACGTCTCCCAGAAGCAGAATCCCGGGGCGCAAAACGAAGCCGCGCCGCTCACGTCAAGCATAGGCCAAGGTCCAAGCGAGCAACGCTGGATTTGCCTCAAACCGCACGCACTTCAGCGTCGATCAACGCTTCACCGCGGCCGTCAGGGTCTGGTTCTGACGATAAATGCGGTCGTGCAGCTGCCGGCTGGCCAAGTGATCGGGCGCCACACGCAAGGCTGCGTCCAGAGCCAACTTCGCGCTGGCGGCATTTCCCGCCAGCCACTGGGCTTCACCCAACTCGAAAAGCAGGTCCGCTGACGGACTCGCCGGGTCCGCCGCGTTCGTCAACGCCACGACGGCATCCTGGTATCGACCCAGTGCCTTATAAGCGAGCCCTTGCTCGAAACAAATGGCCGGCGGCGGTGCATGAGGTCGGAGTTGGGATTCCAGCGATTCGAGCGTGGCCAGCGCACGCCGCGGCTGGTTCTGCATTCGGTACACGGCGGCTACCGCCAGCTGCACCTCGGGATACTGTGGCTGCTCGCTTAACGCGCGATGGTAGTTTTCCAGGGCTGCGTCCCAACGCTGTTGCCGATGGAGCACTTCACCCCGTAAAGCCCAGGCTGCAGCCAGATGCCGGTTGGCCGCCACCGCCTCCTCGGCACACTCCCACGCCGCCGCCAGATTCCCCTGGCCGGCGTACATCTGACCCAGCTGCACCAGCAACGTCGGATCACCACCGGACAAACGCACCGATTCTTCCTGATGCTGGATGGCCGGATCGGTTTGCCCCTGTCGCCACAACACCTCCGCGTAGTGGCAGTGTGCGCGCTCGTCGGCCGGATTCTGTTTCAAAGCTTCCGCAAACAGGGTCTCCGCTTCTCCCCATTTGCCGCACTGCTGTGCGTCGATGCCGCGCAGCGACAACTGCCGTCCGGCCACAATCCGGGCTTCCTGCGCCTCGCGGGGAAAGCAAGCACAGCCTGGCCCTGCCACCCAGACGATCCCCAGCAACAGCGGCAGGATATTCGGAGGAAACCGAGACGCGTCGGACCGTTTTTCCGCGCGGTGGGGCCAAGCTGGCAAACTGCCTGCCGTGACCGGCGCCACGAGCGGCTCCGGTGGACATGCGTCCGTCGCGCGCTCACATCCGACGCTCGACTCGACTCCGCTGTTCGCCGAGTCCGCGCGCACAGCTTGACGACGCGCGTTGCGAACGTGAATGATCAGGAATCGCAGCATCCGTGCCCTGCTATTCGCATGGATTTGGCAGGTTCCTCGATGAACCCGGGGACGCATCACCTAAATCGGCCGTTCGTCCCTAAGGCCAGCAGTCGTTTCCGGCTGGCCGGCCAGATTTTGGCGCGGAAACCTATCGCGCCACTTACCCCTCGGCAAGATGAGCTTCCGTACAGCGTCACGCTGACACGCGTGCCGAGCAGGCACGTCACCGCAGGCACCAAATAAAAGGCCCGGCGCGTGACGCCGGGCCCCGTTGCTCCGTGAAAAGCTGGCCTTTCGAGTTGTTCGATGGATACCGCCATACCCCGGCGGCAGTGGCACTAAGATTCACGGCGACCTCCTGTCACGGCGAGCAAGTCCTCCTGGACTGAAGTCTAGCTCTTGGCAGAACGCATGCCGAACACACAAGCCTTCGCCGATTCTTGAATCCAAATCCACTTGGCCGGTGTATTTCTCTCAAAAAATCGCCGCCCCGCCTTCTCCTGCGCCATTCCCCTGACGATGACAGCATTGAAAGCTTTACAAAAGTCGATCCAAAATTACGCGGCGGGTGACTCGCGGAGCAAGCTGACCGTAATGGCCCGAAAAACCGGCTCATACGTCGCAAAGTCCCGATCTTCTGCCTGCCACAGCAAGAGCAAGACCTTCCCCTGGCGAGTACGCAGAGCCAGCGAGCGAGCGCAAACTAAGAAATCCAGGCAATAGAAATACATCTCATGTCCTGTCGCGGATACGCCTTCCAATTGCTCCACGATGGTACTGGATTCCAGATCAGCATACTCCTTACGCATCTGATCGAGCGTTTCGCGGAGCAGCGTGGTGGGATCGGCATTCGGTTCATAAACGGTCAGCGACCACAATCCGCCTTGTGGGACCTGCAGCGAAACCGTTTGCGGCAGCTCAATGAAATCCTCCTCCGCTATAGACCAGTTCTCCGGATACTGGAAACGGATGCCCCCCTTCTCGAATACGGCACTCATGTCAGGTCGCTTTCTCGTTCGCGTGGTGCTCGGCGCAGACGGATCATTTGCCAGTATCCACATACAGCGGTAAATGCCGGTAGTAGACCTCCAGCGACAGCAGGTTCAGGGTCGTAACATACAGCCGGCCGCCGTGAGGCGACCAGCGGTCGGGTACGGGCGTGCTGGGGGACCAGCTGCCGGCGAGCGCCCCTTGTCGGATCTGGGACTCGATCAGCAGGGGACGGAGTTGCCTATTCCACTTCTCCCAGTGTGAGCCTCCCATGTGGAACATGACCTGTGTCGCGTAGTACCAGTAGTACGTGTCGCGCTGGGGATCGCGAAGCGAACCGTATTCGGGCAGGTGTTCGGACAGGTAGTTGGCGCCTTCGATCATGGACGCATGGTCGCGCCGCCACCCGCCGTACAATCGCATCAGCAGTCCAACAGCGGTCATCGTTTTCGAAATCTGGCGGCCGTGACGTTGGGAGGGTGTATCGGGTGCGAACGGGTTGTAGCGGTACAAATGGGCGCTCGAACCGGACGCCTGGGATGCGGCCAGCCATTTGCGGATCCCGTCATAGGTGGTCGCCGGCACTTCCAGTCCGGCGAGCTCGCCGCTCTTGAGTGCCATGAGCATCCAGCCGGATACGGACGTGTCCGATTCCAGGCCGGGAAAGTAACGCCAGCCTCCACCGGATTTGTCCTGGGCCTGGACGATGAAATCAAGGGCCCGTTGCGCCGGGTCCGCCAGTGCGGGATCCTGGGTCATGCCGTAGGCTTCGCAGAGCGCGATCGACGCAATGGCATGGCTGTACAGCCAGACGCTCCGATTGGACAGTTCGTCCGCAGGGAGAAACAGGTCCCCATTCGGCCGCTGGTTGCGCAGTAAATAGGCCAGTCCCGCCGAGACCTGGGGCGCGTACTTGTAATCACGATGGTGGTAGCCGGCCCCTTGGAAGGCGAGCAATGCGAGGGCAGTGGCCGCCGTGTCGCTGGCCAGTGCCACCTGCTCACCGGGTGCGGCGAGCGTCCAGCTTCCGTCGGGAAGCTGCCGAGCGGCGAGGTAGGTGAGACCAAGTTCGATGGCTTCTTCGGTCTGAGGGCCGACAGCGCCCGCGCCGCCATCGCTGCCCCCTGCGGCCTGGCGAGCTCGCCGGCGGCGGAAGGCTTCGGTGGGGATAGCCGCCGAGGTGTTCACGCGCTGCACACCACCGGCGTCGCGCCGGAGGAAGCGGGCCGGCGCCGAGTCGAATTGCAGACTGTCGCGGCTGGCCGGGCGGCTGTTCACGCCGGCCGCCACGGCGACGCGAGGTCCGACACCCGCGGGCCCGATCACGAGTTCGGCGTCCAGGGATATGCCGCTGCTGGCTCGGCGGTCGACGGTCAGGGCGGAGGGCTCGGCCAGGTCACCCGGCGCCACGGAATCTGCCGCGGGGGGCTGGGACGACACCAAGTCGCTGGGGGAAGCGACCGACGTGTTCGGCTGCGGGACGGCGGGTGCGGCACGAGTCAACGGGGCAGTCCCCGCCCGGGAGACGGTCGAGCTGCGCTGGTCGGCCGAGTCGACCCGTTGTCGTGTTACCGCATCGAGGGCGACGGTGGGCGCGCCCGGCGGCGGGCTGCCACCTGGCAGCGGCTCGCCGGCAAGCGGACTTGCTCGCCGCATCACGCCGCCGGGCGTATCCAGGTCGGCCGCGGCCAACGGTGGCGACGCGTCCCCGCCGGCGGTTCCTGCCAGTTGATCTGCAACCTGCGGCACGTCGGCCACGACTTGGGCGGGGAGTGCCGCGGCACTCTGGTCGTTCCGCGCGAGAGAGCCAGTCGGATTGGTAGGAGCCGACTGCAATTCATCTGCGGCGCTGCGGCGCAGCGTGGTACCCGTGGCCGTCGCGGCCGCTCCACCCGGTAAACCGGGCTCGTTGTCGATCGCAACCTGGCTGGGGGCCTGTGAGCCGGCGGATTGGCGGTCCACCGCCATTGCGGCGGAGGCCGATGCGTCGAGCGCCGACGGGGGACCGGCGTCCGTCGTTGGACCAGGTGCCTCGGGCAACGCGATCGCTACGCCAATGGCGGGCCGGGCGGCCGCTGCAGCGCGCGCCAACCGCCGCCGTTCCTCTTCCTCCTCGTCCGCGTTCAGTCCAGGAGCCGGTTGGTTGGCCAGCTGGTCGGCGGCCGATGCCGCCCGTTCCCGCGGCGCGCCGGTTGCCCCGGCCGGTTCCGCGGGAACGGAGGCCTGCGGAGCCTCCTGGCTGCCCGGTGCAGCGGCGGAGCGGGAGACCAGGGACGTGGCGGCAGCCGAGAGTTCGCCGCCCGGCGGAGGGGCGGCCGGCGAGGCCTGCACGCCTGTGACCTGGTCAGCCGTGAGGTTCACCGCAGCGGTGCCACCCGGTTGAGACCGGGTTAGTTGCTGAGCGGGAGAATCGAACTGCAGCTCGGGCTGGCCGCCGCCCGCGGCGCGATCGAATCCGCCTGCGTCGGCGACGCGCGCGGGGCCGAGATCGATTTCGATCTGGCCGGCCGCCGCGGTGATCGGCGCGGGCGTCGCGCGGGAATCGTTGCTGGTCAGACTGGCACTCGCCGAGGCGGTCAGCTCGTTGGTTCGTTCATCGGCCACGACGGCGGCCACCGCGTCCATGGTGGCCTTGACGGGCGAACCAGGCAAGGGCTGATCGGCGACCATTCGGCGCCGTCGTGGCGAGTCGCTCGGTGCGAGCGCCGGCCCAGCTGGACCGGTATGCACCGTTTCTGCTCGGCGCGCCGCCCCCGATGCGAGCATCGAGGGGCTGGTGGGGACGGCCGGCACTCGGTCGAGGTTCGCAGACTGCCCGACGCCCGCAATGCCGCTGAGTGATCGCGTGACGGCCAGCCGCGATGGTTCGGCTGGAGGTCGCTCGGCGCCCATCTCCGCGGGCACCTGGGCAGGCAAGCCGGCGGCCTGCCGCGAAGTCGCCACGTCTCCCGCTCGCGCGGTGCGGGTCAATCCCGGTGACGAAGCTCGGCCGGGGACGGCGGTCCGGGCCTGATTTTCGGCGCGGGGAAGGGATGGTCCAGCCACCGCCGTGGAGGCAGCGGGCGAGGACGGCGCCTGCGGCGCGGGCACTCCGATCGTGCGAGCCGGGGAATCGCTGCGGTTAACCGTCACCTGGCGGCCAGCCAACTCGGTGGTGGATGCGGCGGCTGGCGACGGGCTGGGGGGGGTGGCCGCGAGCCCGCTCTCCGGAGTCACCGCCGGCGGGGCACGGGCGGCACGAGCGCTCGCCGCGGTTGCCGATGGCGTAGCCGGCTGGGCAGTGTTTTGCGAAGGCGAACTCGTCGCGCGCGCGATCGCGGTAAGGCTGGCACGAGCGGCGACATTCGGTGAAAGCTCCGGCGCCGATGGCGAGCTCGTTTGAGCCGGCGTCGAGCGGCTGCGCTCTACGGCCGTGTCGGAGGCTGCCAGATTGGGACGAGGTGGTTCGGCGGGAGCCGGTTGACGGGCCAGTTGCTCGGGCGCCGTTGAGGTCGCAGCGGCAGCCTCCGGCCGTGTGGGCTGCCGAGCCGGTGTTACGGCCGTGTCTGGCACAGTCGGGGCGGTCTCATTCCGCCGCGGCAGCGAACGGGCCACCGCACCACCCGGAGTGGTCGCCGGCAGCGGCAATACGGGATCTACTTCAGCGGCCGGTACGGGTCGCCGAGCGAGGGGCGTGCGGCTGGCTTTCAGCCCGGCTGCATCCGCCTTATCCCGCGGAACGGCATCCGCTGGCAGTTCGGCCTGTGCCACGGCGGGCGACGGCACCGTGGGGCGGGAGGCGTCGGTGCGGGAACTGGCCGCCGCCGGCGCACTTGCCGTCTCACGCCGAGTGGCCGGTGCCGCCGCCAGGCGGGCCGTGGGGTCCTCGACACGCGCGGAAGAGGGAGACTGAGCTGCTGCGGCTGGCTGTCTCGCCACCGAGACTTGGTCGCGGATTGACGGGGGAGCAGGCTGTGGGGTTGCGCGCGGAGCTGGCGGGACCGCCGCCACCTTGGCCGTTTCTGCCGCCTCCGGTGCCGACTGACGGCTCAGCTGGGATGGTTCATCCGCCCGCCGGGGCACCGATGCCACTGGGCGAGACCGCGGCACCGGATTCGGCTGCGGTGCCGGCACCTCGCGCGGCTCCGGAACCTGCAAGGTGGGGACCGTTTGTTCCGGGACCTCTGGCGGAGTCGGTCGTTCAACCGTCTCCTTCGGCTGGGGTTCCGGCATCGGCGTTGGGACCGGTTTCGACAAGTCCGAAACGGGTCTTGCCTGCGATTCCAGCTGGAACTCCACATAGTCGGCCACCACGAGGGGAGGACGCTGGCGCGGACGGCGAGGGGCCGATTGTCGCTGGGCGAATGTCCCGAAGACCGAAGTCTCGAGCGACGCCACGAACAGCAAGAGATGGACGATCAATGACAGAACGATCGATGTCTGCAGCGAACGCCGCAGGAATCGGCGGTCGAGACCGCGAAGTATCCACAGCGCGAGGGACGTGACCAGCGGAATGGCAACTAGCCAGAAGCGAGCGTCACGCCCCCACCAGCGGGCCCCGATGGGTAAATAGACGACGACCAGCCCCATCATCAGGCTGCACCAGATACCCGCCGCCAGAACCACGGGCCAGAACTGCTCGTCGACGACCCCGGAGGGCCGGTTCTCGATCTTGCGAATCACTCGACGCTGATTGGCCATCCAAGTGCTCCGCTTTAGCGACTA
>JBFWYF010000304.1:0-8094 GCA_050186685.1 Pirellulaceae bacterium | reverse complement strand
CCCGGCGTACCGGGAGAGGCGACGTGGTTTCCTATAGGCTAACCAAAGGCAAAACGGCCGTGAGAACCGAAGCTCTCCCGGCCGTTTGCGAATGGGACTGTCCCCGGATGAGGACTGCCGAATTACTGATTGCCGGACGACGAACGCGCGGCGCCGGACTTCGTGGCATCGCGCTGCTGGCCCTGGCCACGATTCTGCGAACCGGACTTGCCTTCGAGCTGAGCCATCAGCTGCCGGGCATGATCCATGTGCTGCTGCGTAATCTGCCGACCCTGGTCGAGCACCTGCTTGAGTTCCGGTGAAGCAAATTGTTCACTGGCGTTGATCTGGGCGAGCATGCCGATATGGGCGCCCACCTGCTGTCCGATGTAGGCCTGAGCAAAATGCTCACCGGTGTGCCGCTGCAATTCTGCCTTGGTCAGGCGCAGGCACTCTTCGGCCGTCTGCTTGCCGAGAGCCATCAAGTGATGCTCATAGCTGCCCGCTGCCACCTGATCATCGGATCCCTCGCGGCGCTCAATCGATGTGGGGACTTCGCGACCGCGTGCTCCCGAAGTGGCATCCCGGCTCTGAGCCGTCGAGGTGCCGGGCTGTTGCGTGGCCGGATTGGCCGTCGTCTGCCGCTCCCTGGCCGATTGGCTGGTGGCCGCTGTCTGACGTGCATCGGTCGCACTTTCGGTGCGAGCCTGCCCTGCCGCTTGGCCCGGCTGACCGCGCTGTCCCTGCTGGCCTGCCTGTCCCTGCCGACCCTGCTGTCCGGCAGCTCCTGCCTCGGCGCTCAATTGCATGCTCGCCGCTTCCGGAGCGAACCGCTGCAGCTGCCCCAGCACTTTGCGATGGTCCTGAATCATCTGCTGAGCGAACTGGCGAACCTGGTCGTTCTGAGCGTGCTGCATCGCGAACTCGGCGAGTGCGATTTCTTCGTGATTGCCCAACGCCAGGCAGCTGGCGATATGGCGATCCAGCTTCCCGGCGGTAGCCTGTCCGTGGGCTTGGAAGGCGCCGGCCTGTCCGGCAGTAGCCTGTCCGGCAGTAGCCTGTCCGGCAGTAGCCGGCTGCCGATTGTCTGTCCCTCGATTCTGAGTGGCTGTGTTCTGGCCTTGCGCCGTTACTGCGAGCCCCAGGCTCATTAGGAATGCCATACCAATACGTGCCATCATCGATCCGTCCTCCGACCTGAAATGTGAATGCGGAACCGTCGCTTACACCTCAACGGCAATGCTCGTCTGGATGTACCCGACACGGTGTCCGAGATGATGCACGTAGAGTGCCAAGGAGTTATCCATGCGGCGTCCGCTCGAGGACGCGTGCGCCTTCGAACGAGGCACTCGCCGTTCTCCCGCAGCATTCAACGATTTTTCGGATCGGGCGACGGTTCCGATCCGGCAAAACGATGGCACGGTCACGCGCCGGACGGCTGGAATCCACGGGCCATTTATGATCGTCCCTCATCCACGCTGGAGCAGGCTCTATCTGGAATTCCAGGGCCTAGCCTTGGACCAACGTACCGGGATCTCGGACTCGCCGGAGCCAGTCCGCCGGCAGGAAGGCGAGATTGCCCGTGATCATCGCGATGCCGAAGGTGGGCATTCCCAGAAATACCGCGATGCCCCCGTGGACCAGGATCGCCAGGCCGATTGCGATCGGCCGGGATAATCGTGGCCAGACGAGGAACGGATAGAACGTTTCCCAGAAAACCGTGATATGAGTGAGCAAGGCAATGAACCAGGGAAACCGCACGAGCCAGGTGATGTCGAGTGACTGATACTCATAGTTCGCGATGGCGTACCACAGGGCGCTGCCGTCCCACCACATTTCGCCACGCATCTTGCCGATGCCGCCGAACAAGTAGATCACACACATATGCACCTGGATCAACCGGATGGCGATGTTGGCGGAGACTTGAGGTTGACCCGGTCGCCAGGATGGATCGCGCCTTGACCGACGCCAGCTGTCGACGGAGTACACCGCACCCGCGGGACCAACGGCCAGATAGAGTGCCAGCATCGCGTTGACCTGGTCGAGGCCGAACAAGGCGCCACTCAGGCGGTGACAATACGACAACGTGATGACGGCGGCGAGGATGGACGCTGCGCGGGTGAACAGGCCGATCGTCAGACATCCAAACACGACCAGTCCGACCAGGTGCTGAATCCAGATCAGGACGGGCGAGTCAATGTACCAAAGGTAACTCCAGGCGAAGGAGCCACTGCTGCGATGCAGCTCTCGCACTGTTGCGGCCGACATCCAGCTGGCCGGTCCGAGATAAGCCAGCAGATCCCAGCTCCAAACCCAGTGGGTGTAGAACAGCATAGCGCCGGCCAAGATGCGCAACATGGCCAGCGTGTGAGGGTAATCGGCAGAAAACCAGAACCGGTCCCAAGCCGTCCATACATCGTGACACCATCGGGCAGTAGCACGCGCAATCGCACTCATGGTCGTGGTCCCGGCACCGGGAGCGGTGAATTCGGCGGATCGGTGAGGTCGACGTAGGTGGCGGCGTCCCGAATCGGCCGCCGCGTGGCCGCGAATTCGGCGGGTGGAAGCAGGCCATGTTCCACGCGCGTCAGCGTCACCTTCTCGGCACCGTAGGTCTGCCGCAAATGCTGAAGGAAAGACGATTCCTTAAGCTCGAACATCCGTCGAGCTTGACGCCAGTTTTCCAACTGCACCGGGTCGGTCGCCGCTTCCGGCGGCGGTTGAGCGGGCACGTAGTCCGCATGAAACTGCTCGGCCAACATGAACTGACGGTGGTACAGCAACCGCGACCACTGCCGAGCCCGATCCGGCAGTGTGAACGTCTCCATCGGCCTCCCATCCGCATAATCGAGCTGGACGCGCAGCAAGTGGCTGGGACCGGGATTGGGCGCAAAGAAGAAATAACCGTGATCGAGGAACGCCAAATCGAGGTACGGGCGCAGGATACCTCGGATTGGCTCGGCAAATGGTGAGGCCATGCCGGGCCCCGAGGAGGTGGCGAAGGTGAATGGCCCCATGAAGACGGCGAGGACGTGGATCATCAGCACGACGCTCGCCAAGACCCGGAGCCCCACTCGCCACGGCTCAGGCCCAGGCGCCGCCACGACTTGCCCGGTGACGTGCCCCGGCTTCATACGTGTCTGAGGCGACATCCCTCTCACTCCCGCAGGCGGCTCACGCGCGGTCTGCCCACGCGGACCGCTTCCCTGGACGTATCGTCCAGCGTGGACCGTCGCGACAAGCCCGGATGGCGTCGCTCCAATAAATTGGGCAAGCGGGATGCGACCGGAACGGTCATGCCGGCTGTAGCGAGGCCCTTGTCGCTCCGCCCGCACAACCCACGCGCAAAGAAAAGCCCGCGATGCAGGAAGCATCGCGGGCCGAAGCTGATCAACGACGAGTGGGATCGAGACTAGCGTGAAGCAACCTGCGTCGAATCGAAATCGAACGTCAGCGTCTTGCTGTCGCCCGCCTGCAGGGAAATCACTTTCTCCTGCGTTACCGTCCGTCCCTCTTTTTCGTACGAAACCTGGACGACGTAGTCCTGCCAGGCGTCACTCAACTTGGTTGTCGAGAAGACGCGGACGTTGCCTTCGCCGTGCGTCGGATTGCCGCCCAGTGTCACCTTTGCGTCCGAGGGAACGTTCAAAGTCAACGTGGTCGTCACCGGTTCACGCGAAAGGTTATCCTGGAAAGCAAGTTCCCGGGTCTCGCCCGCCTGCAACTGGACGACCTTCGTTTCTTCGACCTTCTGACCGTCGCGCATCATTTCCGCGCGAACTTCGTAGGTGTACTGGAAGCCGCGATTCAAACCCCGCGACATGTACGAGCGACTCGTCCCCGTGCTCTTGGTGAGCAGGCCGTTTACATAGACCAGGGCATCTTCCGGCACGGAAACCTTAAGCATGGCCTGATTCAAATCACCACCCGGCAGCGCTGTGGAGGTGCCTGCCGGCGGCGGTGGCGGCTGAATCGCCGGCATGGGCTGGCCGTCCGCCGGGACCGGTGCGGGGGCATACATCGACTTGCCGCCTGAGGACCCACCGTACGAACCGCCAGAAGAGCCACCGTACGAACCACCCGAAGAACCACCGTACGAACCACCCGAAGAACCACCGTACGAACCACCCGAAGAACCACCGTAATAAACCTTGTACCCGCCACCCGAGGAACCACCGGACGATCCGTACGATCCTCCACTGGAACCCCACGAGGCGTAGCTCGAAGCCCAGCCACGGCCGCCGTGGGAACCCCACGAACCGTGATGGTGCAGACGAGAGCCCAGCCGCCAACCGCCGCCGTGACTGCCGTAGCTGCTGAATGCGCCCGAGCTACCGTACCCGGAGCTGCCAAAGCTTCCGTATCCTCCCCACGAACCGTGCCAGTGCCAGCCAGCTTCGGCAGTCGAACCGCCCAAGCCCGCCGCCACCACGGCTGCGGCCAAGCCACAGATCGAAAGAAATGTCAGCTTGCGTCGTACCATCCTCTAAGTCCCCCTGTAAAGGAATCGTTTGGCGAAAAATCGTCAAGGTTGCAAGATAAGACACCTAGCTAAGGTGTGCCAAGGACAACGCCATGACCAACATACAACCGCCTTCTCATAAATCAAGAAGGTTGGGTAGGATTTTCCGGATCGGTAGAATGGATTGGCAGCACACGGCGGGCCAAGTGCGGTTGACTGGGCTCGAAAGAACGCGCGAGTGCGAATGTGCCGGTACGCGGGCAACGCGGCGGTTCTCGAAAGCCGCCCCAGGCTCGAGGATCCATCGCGACGCCGGAATCCAATGCGCCCCACGTCGCGGCAATGCACAGCTGACTCGGGGGGGCTGAGCGCCGCCTCTGGCCGGATTTTCCGCAGCCGGACTGGACGCCAGGAGATCACTCCTCGGATTCACGCGGGCCGATCGAATGCCGTGCGGACTTCGGTTTCATTAAGCACGACAAGCGCCCAGATGCCGGTGGGCATCCCGACAACGCAGCAGACGCCGCAGGGCAGCAATGTCAGGATGGCGGCGGCCATGGCAAATCCGTAACGCTGCAACTTCAGCATGCTGACGGCGCCGTACAAAATGACGCCGTGCAGCACGCCGGGGATCAGGAACTGGGCAAGGGCTCCGAGGGCATTCCATTGACCATTGGCCCGTCCCACTGCGCCGCCAATACCGGCAACTAGCGCGAACAGGTAGAACAAGATGCCGCACACACTGAGCCCAATCATGAGCAGTGCGGGGGCACGCACCTTCGCGGTGGCTATTTGTCGAGGTGAGATGGACGGCCAGGTGCTGTCCGCCTGCGGCGGTGCGTAGGGGCTGATCGGCTGCGCCGGATCGGCCTCTCCCTTCTCCGCGGCGAAGGGACTGGCTCCGAACGCCTCGCCGAACGGATTGGTGCTGGCGCTGTACGAACCGGCGGCATAGGGTGGCGGAGCCTGCGGACCGGTCAGTTCGGGTAACGTCGGGGGCGTCGGCGCGTTGGGCACCGGATGGGCAGGCCCCGTGGGCGCGGAGCTCGCGACGGTCTGGATGGTGCCGCACCCGGGACAGCGCACCTGTTTTCCCGCGGCATCGTCGGGAATGCGCAGCATCAATTGGCAGGCTTGGCAACGGAATTCGATTGGCATGGGGCGAATTCTACGTCAGAGGCAACCTCCTTCGCCAGAAAGGGGAATTCTCGTATCTCCTTTCGCCCGGACGGGCGCCGTCTCGTAGCCACTTTCGCCAGAAAGGGGCACCGCGCCCGTCACTCGCACGCCGCCCAATTCGCGCCTAGTTTGACGTCGACCTTCAGCGGCACCGACAGTTCGACGGCATGGCTCATTTCCTCCACCACCAGTTGCGACACGGCCGACACTTCCTCCGGAGGAATTTCCAACACCAGCTCGTCGTGGATCTGCAGCAAGAGTCTCGCTCGCCGGTGTTCCTGGCGCAGTCGCCGGTAGACCTGAATCATGGCTCGCTTGATCACGTCGGCTGCCGAACCTTGGATGACGGTGTTGATCGCGATGCGTTCGGGCAGCGTGCGATGATAGGGGTCCTTCGCCCGCGCGGGATCGCGAATCCCGCTGACCGGCCGACGTCGGCCAAAGATGGTCGACACATAGCCCTGACGGCGGCCGTCGACCAGCGTCTGCCGCATGAACTCGGCGACCCCCGCATACCGTTCGAAATAGCGCTGGATGAACCGAGCCGCCTCGTCTTTGGGGATGTCCAGGGATTTGGCCAGTCCGAACGGGCTCTGGCCATAAACAATGCCGAAATTGACCGCTTTTGCGCTGCGGCGCATCTCTTTCGTTACCTGGTCGAGCGGCACTTCGTAGACTTCCGCGGCGACCTGAGCGTGGATATCCCGATCTTCGCGAAAAGCCAGCCGCAGTGCCTCGTCGCTGGAGTAATGGGCCAGCACGCGCAGCTCGATCTGGGAATAGTCGGCGGCCAGGAGCAGCCAGCCGGGTTCGCCAGGTAGGAACGCCGACCGGATCGCTCGTCCTTCGTCGGTGCGAATTGGAATGTTCTGCAAGTTGGGATCGGTCGAGCTGAGGCGGCCGGTGGCGGCCACGTCCTGTTTGAAGGAGGTATGGATGCGGCCTGTCCGCGAGCAGACAAGGCGCGGCAAGGCGTCGACATACGTGCCTTTCAGCTTGGCATGCTGCCGGTACTCAATGATGCGGGCCGGCAGCTCGTGCAGCTTGGCCAGATCGTTCAGGACGTCGACGTCCGTGCTGGGGCCGGTCTTCGTTCGCTTCAGCACGGGCAACTTCAACTGTTCGAACAGCAGCTGAGCCAGCTGGCGGGGCGAATCGATGTTGAACGATCGGCCGGCGAGGGCGTAGATCTCGGATTCGAGAGTTAGCAGACGTTGACCGAATCGCTGGCTCAATTCCGCCAGGCGATCGACGTCGATCTGGATGCCGTTGAACTCCATCTCGGCGAGGACTTCGACGAGCGGCATTTCCAGGTCTCGAAACAGCGGCAGCAGGCCCTCGTCGTCGAGGCGCCGCTCGAGGATCCGTGTCAGGCGGAGAGGCACATCGGCGTCCTCAGCGGCATAGTCCGTGATCAGCGCGACGGGAACTTCGTCCATCCGCTTCTGTTGGCGGCCGGTACCAATCAGGTCTTCGATCTTGATCGTTCCGTGATCGAGGAACCGCTGCGCCAGGTCATCGAGGTTGTGGATCCGTTCGCCCGGCTCCAGCAGGTAGTCGGCGACCATCGTATCGAACGCCATGCCCTGGACGGTGATCCCGGTATTGCGCAGGACGATGATGTCGTACTTCATATTCTGGCCGATCTTCTGGACGGCCGGGTTTTCGAGCAACGGGCGAAGCACTTCCAGCACATCGGCCTCGGCAAGTTGGACTTCGCCTCGCGGCGCTCGGATGGGAACGTAATATGCTCGGCCTTCCTGCCAGGCGAAGGATATGCCGACCAGTTCCGCTTGGCGCGGTGACACGTGCGTGGTTTCGGTATCGAACGAGATACGCTGCTGCCGCTGCATCGTCCCCACCAGCTCCCGGAGCTGGTCGAGCGACGTGACCGTCTCGTAGTGCGCCTGCCACGTCGCGGGCGCTTCCACGACAGACATCGCACTGATTCGCTCGGCGAGCCGCCGGAATCCGAATTCACGACACAGTTCCAGGCTCGCCAGCCGGTCGATCTGGCCCACTCGGCCAGCGTTCCAATCCCAATCAATTGGCGTGGCTCGATCGAGCCGGACCAGCTGGCGGCTCAGCAGCGCCTGGTCGCGATACGCCCGCAAGTTGTCGCGCCGTTTCCCCGCGGGCAATTCGTCGACGTGCTCGAACAGGTTTTCGAGCGTCCCGAACCGCTGTAGTAGTTCTTTGGCGTTTTTCGGGCCGATCAGCGGCACTCCCGGCACGTTGTCGACGCTGTCGCCGACCAGCGCCTGGAAGTCGACGACCTGCTCCGGGCGGACCCCCCATTCCGCGTCCAGCTGCGCTTGACCACACATCTCGTCCTTGCGGATGTTGTAGACCGACACGTGGTCGCTGATCAGCTGCCGGCAGTCTTTGTCTCCGGTAACTAGTACGCAGTTGCCGCCACGTGCTTCCGTGTGATGCGCAAGAGTGGCCAGGATGTCGTCGGCCTCGTAATTCGG
>JBFWYF010000303.1:0-8100 GCA_050186685.1 Pirellulaceae bacterium | reverse complement strand
CCTGCAACGCTATCGTGAACTGCAGGATATCATCGCGATCCTCGGCGTCGATGAATTGAGCGAAGAAGACAAGCTCGTCGTGCATCGCGCCCGTCGCATCGAACGATTCCTTTCCCAACCATTTCTCGTGGCGGAAGTGTTCACCGGCAAGCCAGGCGAAATCACCAAGCTCGAAGACACCATCCGCAGCTTCGAGGAAATCTGCGACGGGAAGTGGGATCACCTGCCTGAACAGGCTTTCATGTACGTGGGACCGATCGAACAGGCGGAAGCACAAGCCAAACGAATGGCCGCAGGTAAGTAACCCTTATGGCACAGCTGAACTGTATCGTCGTGACTCCGGAACAGACCGCCCTGGACCAGAAGGCCGAGGCGGTCGTGCTCCCCCTGTATGACGGTGAAATCGGCATCCTTCCCGGCCATAGTCCCATGATTGGACGGCTCGGGTTCGGCGAAATGCGGATCCGCGTGGATGGCCAGGACCGCCGTTATTACGTCGATGGGGGATTTGCGCAGGTCGCTAACGACGTCGTCTCGGTGCTCACCAATCGCGCCGTGCCCGCCGACCGCGTCGACGAAAAGGCCGCTCAAGAGCAGCTGAATGCAGCGCTCCGCCGCCCGATCGCCACCCCCGAACTCCTGGACGTTCGTGATCGACTCATCGATCAGGCACGCGCCCAGATTCGCGTTGCTCGGCACCGGTAATACCTTGGGCACGTGCTGACAGAGTCTTCGCCGTTCAGCTATTCTTCGCCGGTACGCCAGCCTTCGCGGCCGCCACATCCCCGTCTTTGGCAGATTTCCTAAATCCGCTGAATTTACATTTGTGCGCATGCCGAAGACTTTATTAGTCAGGCGGTATTCGCTTGATTCGGCATTCATACAGGGAGGGGGCCATATGACAAATACAACGCATCGCGTTGTCGGCCTAATGGACTGGCCCGCAGGATCAGACCTTACGGCTGAACTCGTCGAATGTCTGCAGCAGGAAGTCATGTCGCGGACGGACGACACGTGCGTGCTATCGGCGCGGATCGCGCGGCACGGAACGACGTGTTCGACACCTGCGGACCTGTCGCAACTGGGGCGGGACCTGGAACAGCTGTTCGCCCGTCACCTGCTGGAGCAGACCTAGGGAAGCGGCAGGGCGAAATCGCCTCGCATGTCCCGCCAGATGGAGTGGATGTGGTTGGCGGGATTGCCTGCCGAATCGGCCTGCGTGTTGACGAATTCGATCAGGAAGGTTGGGCCCTGAATGCGGTAGTAGTGCCCGATTCCCGGCTTGGTCGCGCCGGCCCACGCGAAATGGACTTTGTCGAAGCCGGCGGTGCGGATTGCATCCCACCGCTGCTGGGCCACTTCGGTGGGCAGGTTTTCGGCGTAAGCCTCAATGAGTTGGGTCAGCAGGTCCTGTTGGGAGGACGACAGGCCACTGGCGGGAATGCCCGCAGGCGGAGCTTGGGGCGGCTGCGGTTCACCAGCGGCCCGGATTTCTCGGGGAGCTGTGGCGTCGATGATCGCCGTCTTTCGCTGCTGATCGTCGAGTGCGGCCAATAGATCGAAGGCCCGTTGTTCCTCCTTCGCCAGCAGTCGGGTGCCCTTAGGTTGCCCGATACCGGGAAAGTCGTTCATGACGGTGGCCGGGTTCGCGGCAAACACGGTGGGAGTCGACGAAATGACTCGGCCCTGATCGACGACGAAGTTCAGCGAAAGGTGATGCCCCTCGACGCTGAGCCCCCAGCGGCTGGCGGCATCGGGCTTCCCGAACACAGTAAAGAAGTATCGTTCCGGATCCCGTAATGGGCCTTTGCGCTGCTTCTCCAGTTCCCGAAGCAGGGCTTCCAGCGACATGATTTTGGTCGCCTTCTCATAGCCGACGGCGCTCAGCGCCGATTGCAGCAGGGCCAAAGCCGCCGTCCGCTGCGCGGCTTCCATGTCTTTGACTTGGAGGCCTTTCCGTTCGTCCTTAGGAATGAAGTGCCAATCGACACGCCGGGGAGTGTCGTAAGCCAGCAAGGCGATCTTGCGCTGGTCGTCGGTCAGCTTGGCCAGGAAACCGCTGGCGGCCTCCGTCATCGCCATGCCCGGAGAAGATGCAAGAAATCCGCGGGCCCAAGTCCCAGTCAGCAGGACGAGGATGCCCAGGGGCACGGCAAATCGTCGATTCATGTCGGCTTTCCTGTCAGGATGTCACGCGCACGTGGTTCAAGCCTGCCATGCGCTCGCGGAGTTGCGGTTGCTGATCGAGCAGTGCGGCAATGCGGTGCCACTCGAGTCCTTCCGGGCCGAGTGCATCGAGCACCGTCTGCGCCAAATCCCAGTCTTCCTCGACATCCACCGTCAAGCGGACGTCGGGTCGATCGAGCTTCGTCGGCATGGGAATAAAACGCAGTTGGAACAGTTCCGGATGGGAATAGATATAGCGTGTCGCTTCAGACCGCTCGTGCGGACTAACTGCGTCACGGTCCGCGCGGCTCGCTGCCGAGGCTCGGCACCATTCGGCAAACAATCCGACTTTGGAGAGCACCGCGGGCCGGCCATCCAGCGAGAAAAAGCCGATGTAATCGCAGCCCGCGTTGGCTCCTGCCGTGCACACCAGCCGGTCGATCAGTTCGGGATCGATAAAGGGGCACGCCAGCGGGACGCGCACGAGCTCGGCCGCGCCGAAATGGTTTGCGGCAGCGGCAAATCGGCCTAATTCGTCCGGCCGATCACAGGCAAACACGGGCACGTCGGACGGAGCCAGTTTCCGGACGACATCCGCCTGGAATTCGTCGGTGACCACCGCCACCTGGTCCAACAGCAGGGAATCGGCGACGCGCCGCACAATCCATTCGAGCAGCGATTTGCCCGAAAACCTGCGGGCAGCAAGCGTCGCTGCCGGAGAACCATGATGCATCCGGTGAGCGGGAATCGAGGGGACCTCGATGATACCAAGTGTGCTCGACATCGTTGAATCTCCCGTCGAGAAAGCCAGGGCTTGGATCTGCCGCAGCGCCACGGCGCTCGACAGTCTAACACTGCCTTGATGACAGGGTCAATATGAACGGACCGCCAGCCGCAGCCAGCCGCGGGCAGAACGCCAGCATCGAGCCAACCGGGACGACCCAAGAGGGGTCAACGGCGATCGAGTTGCAGCCGCAGCTGCGCGAGCTGCTCTTGACGATTCGATTCCTCCCCGTCGGGATCGAATCCCGTCGCTTCCGGACGTAGACGCGCCAGCTGCCGGGCCGCCATCTTCCGCGTCGCCGGCTCGGGCGCTTTCATCAATGCCAACCAGACTTGTTCGTCATCCACCAGCCACTCGGCCACACGCTCGGGCGAGTCGGCGACCAGGGGGCGAAGCGTCTCGAGCACCCGCTCGAGCCGCTCACGCTGTTCCCCGCTCCAGCATCGTTGCCCTTGCCGCGCCGCCGCCAGAAGGGCCTCGAGATGAGGAATCACTGCCGGACCGCTCTTCTCCAGCTGCTGGGCCGCGACCTGACGTTCCTGAAAGCGAGACGCACTCAATTGACCAACGAGTCGCTCCACCTCGGAACGCTGCAGATCCCGCGGCTCCTGTCCGTGCCGGAGCAACTCCGCCTGAACCCGCTCTGCCGTTTCCCATAACCGCCATGTCGGTCGCAACCGCTGCAGGACCGGCACCAGCGTTTCGCGGCACATCGGCCCCTCACCCAGCAGTAAATGCCAGAACGTCGGCGCCTGCACTTCGCAGCGCTCCTCGCCGCTGCTCATCGTGAACCTCAGCGGACCCTCGCTCGGTTGCTCATATTCCCACATGTACGTCGTGTCGCCTCGCCGCATCTCGCCGCGCAGCGTCACGTGCCGAAACTTGACGATGTGAATCGAGAAGGATTCGTCGCCCTCAGCAAACTCGTACCGCAGCCACGGTTCCGTGCAGCCGTTGTTTCCAGCCAGCGACTCCTGTCGCACCGAACCCGGTTCCGAGTCGATCCGGAGGGCGCCGCCGTGATGCGGAGCGATGGCGAGCCGGCCCAGGTAGATTTCCAGACGCATGGCCTGGCAGCTGGAAAAGAGGGTCGGCGGCTCGGGCTCCTCGCCGACGGCCCAGCCGGCCGCAGCGATCAAGCTGCACGCTGCCACAAATCGGGCGATCCTTCGCCTCATGACCTTACCCCTTCCGTTGGAATTCTCTAGCGCACCTGTCCTCCCGTCCGCCAAATGATTCCGGGGTTGCACACATCTACATATCGGAAATCGATATCCGCGCCCAGTGCGGTTTTTGTAGTTTTTGCGGAATTGTGCTTGCCTGGTCGTGGCCCCCTTGCTCCCGAGCCCCTTTCGCCAGAAAGGGGGCCGCCCCTTTCTGGTGCAAGGGGTTACGAGCCGGCGAGTGGGGCTACAGCCGCTACAGCCAGAGGTGCAGCCGACCCTGCATCAAATCCGGAAAGGCCCGCTCGACCAGCCGTTGGATCTGGTTGCGGTGATACCGCGTGCTGAAGTGCGAGGCGATGATCGTTTCGTTGCGGAACCGATCACGCCGCTCGACGAAATCGTCCAGGTGCATATGGCCGTGCTTGTGGATGCGGTCCTTGCGGTGACTCGGCGCCACAAACGTCATCTCGACGATCAGGATCTTCGCGTCAAACATGGCGGGATTCTGATCCAGCCCCTGCGGCGCGCTGTCGCCCAGATAGCCCAGCACGGGGACGCGAATCTCCTGCGTCACCTCGGTGCCTCCTAACCGCAGGTCGCGGATCTGTTCCCCGCTGAGCTGAGTGTACTCGGGTTTCAGCTTCCGCCGCCGTTCCCAGACGACAAATCCCAAGGACGGGACGGTGTGAGCCGTCGCGCTCGCCGTCACGACCAGGTCACGCGACAATTCGATCTCTTGCCCCGCGCGGATCCCGACGAGCTCGCACGGGAGCCGTCCTCGATCGAGATGCCGGATGCACTTCAGCAGCCGGTCCACCCATTCGACGGCGTGTTCGGGCAGGTAAATCACCGGGGGCTCCATCCGCATCATCCGGCGTCGCGCGACGTAGACAGGCAGCGCCGCGAGATGATCCAGGTGTGCATGCGAGACGAACCACGCGGGCGTTCCCATAAAGTCCCACGGTTGAGCGCCCAGATCGAACCCCACCTTCAACTCCGGAACCCGCCAGTAGGTCTGCACGGCGGCGCGGGAGTACCCTTCCACGGTCAGCCGACCGCAGGCGAGACGTCGGATGGGGGCGTTGTCGACCATCGGGACCTGGTGGTTAGGGAGTCGCGGAGCGGCAAAGTGTACGGCTGGCCGCCGTACGACGAAAGGGGCGGGCCGCGGCACTAGCGTCCGCGGTATTCCACCGGGCCGGTGATCGCGCGGTTGGCTCCATATTCGTCCGTCGGTCCCAGTTGCACGTCTGGACGAAACTGTGGACCGGGCATCAACCAGATCTCGCCGTGCATTTCGGGCTGCTCCGCCCGCACGCTGTGGTGCCGGACCAGCTCGAGGATGGCGAGGAACACGCCCAGCATGGCCGATTTGTGCATGCCAGGTTCCACCATCACCGACAGGGCCGCGCGCCCCGTCGTGGCCAGCTCGGTGTGAATCCGCTGCATGTGCACCTGGATGGGCGTATCGTCGTAAACAACGCTTTCTGTCTTCACCGTCTGCTTTTCGCGAATGATCCGACCGAACGCGCTGACCAGGTCCCACAGCTCAGCTTCCGCGATCGGCTGGCTGCTCAAGTCCGTTTCGCGCGGCGGCTGATCGTTGGCCTGGCGCGGATAGTGCTGCTGCCACTGCCGGCTCTGATCCTCGAGCAGGCTTGCCGCGTCCTTGTAGCGTTTGTACTCCAGCAGACGATGGACGAGCTCTTCGCGAGGATCCTCCATGACCTCTTCTTCCTCGCCCGAGTTAGGCAAGGCGAGCCGCGATTTGATCTCCAGCAGCGTGCTGGCCATCTCCACAAAGTCCGCGACGTCGTCCACATGCAGTTCCTGCAGGACATCCAGGTGGGCGACAAATTGCTCAGTCACTCGCGCAATGGGTATGTCCAGGATGTTGACTTCGTGCTTGCGCACGAGATGCAGAAGCAGATCCAGCGGCCCACGGTAAGAGTCCAGGCTAATGCGAAATGTCATGCCGCTGCCACTCCTCCCTAACCAGCTGCTGGCCGACTTTCCGTAGCGGCCGACGCACGCCTTACTGAGCCAGAGCCTAACGTAAATTGACCGCAAACCGGAGAAACTCGGCGTCGAGCTCTCCAAGTCCCTGGCCAAAGATCTCGGTGAACTGGGCCAGACGCTCCTCCGGCGTATCGTACCGTAGGGGCTTCTTCTCTGCCTGGTGCCGCAGGTACGCCTGATACTGCGAAGCATATTTGCGTAGGAGGAAATAATTCAGCGCCCAAGATTCGGCGTAGGCCGGCGGCGCGGTCCGCGTATTGCGAAACCGCTCGTCAGTGGCCAGCAGCGTCTTCAAAGAGTCCGCAGGGCGTGTCCGCAAGTACTGGCGGAACTCCGCCAGTCGCACGCGATTGACCTTGCCGATGCCACTCCATCCCCGCGAGCTCTGTAGATCCGGCGTCTCGAAATAGATGGCGATCCCTTCGCTCAACCATAATGGGATGTCGGCATACCGGGTCTGGAGCCCGCAATTGAAGGCAACCTGGTGCGTCGCTTCGTGCACAATCGTCGCTACAGTGCGCTCCGCCTCCGGACGCGACAGCAACCGCGTCACATGCTCCGTCGAGGTCGCCCGCCGACCACCCGCCAGTGCATCGGCACCCGTCAGGTCGAAGGTCGTAATCCGGTTGCTCGCCAGGCTGAAGTACCCAATGATCGACGGCGTGGCGTCACCAAGTTCCCGGCGCGCGTACTGGTTGAAAGTCTCCCGGCCGTCGAAGAGCAACGCCACGAGCGGTGTCTCCGGTTCGTGCAGTTCAAAGCCTCGCTTCGACCAGTAGTTCGTAAAGCCGTTATACAGTCGTTCGAATAGTCCTCCGCACCACTGTGCATAGACGGGCGAGGTGTTATAGACGATCAGATAGTGCGCCGTGTCATGGATGCGAAACCCAGGCGGTAACTCCTCGGTGAGCTGCTTGGCCAGTTCCTCTTTATTGAAGTACGTGAACGGTGCGGAGTCGGTCGACTGGCTCTTTTTCTCCTCGGGCGGCACGGCCCACAGCGCACCAGCTCGATCCATCAGCAGCACTCCGCCGTCCTGCGCCTCGACCACGATCTTACCTTCCACTTGGAGCGAACGCGCGTCCCGCATAAAGGATACGTGGTCTGTTCCCCACAGCTGGGGCGCTCCCCAGCCCGCCACCAGGCACACGGCCCACCCCAGAATCTGGCCCGTGAGGGTGAATTGTTCTGCGGTTTCCCGGGTCGGCCCTCCAGCAGCGCGACCCGCCCGTGCGCATCGGTTTGCTTTCATGGTTTCAATATACTCCGCGCATCCCCGCCAGCCGACATGGACTGCCTGATTCCTGGCAGAAAACATTTGCCTGTCCCCACCTTCCGCGATATCCTGCACGGCTTCAGCCTTGACGCATTCGCGCCGTTAACCAGACCGACTGCCACGCAGCGCCCCGACCCGGTGCGATCCGATCCAGTCGCACGGTCACTTGTCCTGTCTTCGTAGCGATTCGATGTTTCGTCCTCGCCAGCAAAGGACCGGCCGATGAACCTTCGCGAAATCCTGCGTTCCAAAGGAAGTACCGTCTACACCATCTCTCCTGATGCATCCCTCATGGATGCCGTCCGGATGATGGTCGATCATCGTTGCGGCTCGCTCGTCGTCACTCGCGACGGAACCATGGTCGGCCTGATCTCGGAACGCGACATCCTGCGCACGCTGGCAGACGAACGTTCGCCCCTGGCAGCCACGCCCATCTCCGATCGGATGACGACCCACGTCGTCACCGGTTCCCCTGACGATGGTCTCGGCCAGGTCATGGGAATCCTGACCCAGAACCGCATCCGCCACTTGCCTGTGCTGCAGGACGGGCGCCTCGAAGGCATGGTCTCGATCGGTGATGTGGTCAAGGCCCAGCACGAACAGCTCGCACGTGAAAACCATTTCCTGATGAGCTACATCCAGAGCTGAGGCCAGCTGAGAGACGCTGAACGGCCGCCTACCGTGGACGA
>JBFWYF010000302.1:0-8102 GCA_050186685.1 Pirellulaceae bacterium | reverse complement strand
GGCTGGCCGGAGTGGGCTGGCCGGAGTGGGCTGGCCGGAGTGGGCTGGCCGGAGTGGGCTGGCCGGAGTGGGCTGGCCGGAGTGGGCTGGCCGGAGTGGGCTGGCCGGAGTGGGCTGGCCGGAGTGGCGAACCTGGCGGCTTCGGGAGTTGTCCTGCCTGACATGAAATCAACGGTCTCAGAAATCCGAGCCCGCTTCGATAGCGAAGTGGAGAGGTTCTCCAATCTCGAGACGGGACAGGCCGCCGCCATGGATGCTCCGCTCGCCCTGCAACTCGTTGCCTCCGCGGCCGCGGCTGCTTCGCCAGCCGCGACGCGCGTCCTGGACGTGGGTTGCGGCGCAGGGAATTTCACGCTGCGCGTTCTCCCGCTTTTGCCGGTTTGCGAGATCACGCTGATCGATCTCAGCGATCGGATGCTGGCGCGGGCCCAGCAGCGCATCGCGGCCGTCTACCCCGGAATCCTGCACCTCCACCAACTCGATGTGCGCGACGCCGAGTTTTCGCCCGAGTCCTTCGACATCATCCTGGCGGGTGCCGTGCTCCATCACCTGCGTACTGATGCGGAATGGGAATCGGTCTTCGCGTCCTTTTACCGCTGGCTGGCCCCGGGCGGATCCCTCTGGATCTTCGACCTGGTCGCCCATGAGAACCCAGCGATCCAGTTGCTGATGGAGCGACGCTACAGCGAATACCTGCGCGCGCTGCGCGATGAAACTTATCGAGATCAAGTGCTGGACTACATCGCGCGGGAAGACACGCCGCGCTCGCTGGCGTACCAACTGGAAAGGCTGCGCCGCGCCGGCTTTGCCCACGTCGACGTGCTGCACTTTCAGACCTGCTTTGCCGCCTGGGGTGGCGTTAAACCGCGCGGCGACGCCGCCCCCTCCTGCCTCCGCACTTGAATCCAGCCCCGGACACAGAAGCGCGGACCGCGGCGCCTATAGGCTCTGTCCACCCGAGTCCACTCCCGGAGTACCGAGAGAGAAGATCCGGGGGATCCGCTTCGCGGTCAGTCCGGGGGTGCTCGGACAGAGCTAGTTGCCTAACGTAATCGGCACGGGCTCGACGGGCGCCGGCGTCCGAAGGCAGGACTTCGACTCCATCACTTCGCCAAGGTCGTCCAGTGGTTCCTGCGGCACATCGCGCCGCAGGACAGCCGACGCGTCCACAATCCGTACGACTCCGGCCACATGCCGGCAGCAGTCCAGGCAACGATCATGGTCGCGGGCCGTGGAGTGCCAGCCCGAAATCGTCGCCACGCCCCGGTCGACATGCACTCGAATCGTGTCTTCGATCCCCTGTTGGCGGAGAAACCGTACGATCCGGTCCTTCAACTCGTGGTTATTGGCTTGAAGCCATGTGGGGTACATAGACAGAATCCCCTCCTCCTGTCCAATCCGTCGGCCTTCCGAGTGGGAAGACCCAGGATGGTAAGACCAAGAATCCGAATGGCGAAATAAGCTGGCCGAGGTGGTGGCCACTGCGGACGATCGGAACTGCGATTCGCGGGCCGACCTTCGCGGAACGGCGCACCCGGTTCAGCGATCCAACCCTTTCGTTACCTCCAGTTGATTCTCGACCCGGATCTGATCGCGTAGCCGGCGCAGCACCACGGACTGCGCCAATTGCTTCTCATAATATGTCGCTACGCGTCCATCCAGCCGCAATACATCGCCCTGTATAGCGCACGATACGGACCTCAGCGCGTAGTAGCCCGAGCAGGCGAGCTCATGCTTCGCCAGGGCTTCCATACGACGCAATTCTTCTCCTCGACTTAAATCACCACTACGTGCGATCATGACGCCACTCCTTCTTCCATTGATTCCCGCAGCGATTTCCATACACGTGGCACGCGAGGAACGAAACCCCGCTGTCGCAGCTCAGCTTCGACTACTCGCGCTCACGCCGTCGTTGGCACTCGGGACGAGAGCACTCCCAGGCCAGTTCGATTCCTCTGTTGCGGTGAGGAGGCATTTGGTCCGCGCGGACCGCGCAAGCAGCATTGCTTGACGAATTTCAGAGAGCACTCGTTGCTCACATCACGAGGAGCGTTCGTCGCTCAGGAAAAGAACGTCACTGACAAGATGGCCGCTGCCCCACGCCGACGTCACCGGCCTTCTGCATTTCGTCATGGACGAATACGATTCGACCACACGCGAGGTTGGCTGGCAAGCCTCGACAAAGTTGATTTTGTGGTATTCCCACAGGAGAGCGACAGGAGAAAGTGACGATGGATGAAACGGGCCTGGCACGTCATTCGCTAAGTCCTGGGCTGTCATCGCAACTCACCGATGTGAGAATAGTTGCGCTATAGGCGCAGTTGCCGGAGTGATGAGATGAATGTGAGACGAATCCTGTGGAAAACAGGCTCTTAGCAAGAGCAGGTGTGTCGAGTAGGATGCGTTGCGAGGCAGAGGAGATGAATCAGATCAATCCAGGCAGCGGTGCTTGGTGAATCAAGCTGGTCGTCAGGCGGCCATATAAGATCGTTGCCTGGAGACCTGATCATTAGCCCAAAGTGCAAGCGTGGGCGAGTCCGTCCGCACCTCGCTCCCTTGCACTGCGGGCTTTTTTTATTTCTTGAATGACGGGTTACGCGAAGCGGTGCGGCAATCCGCATCCGCTCATTCGCTGTTGCGCGGCGAAGAAGGGTGTCGTTGGTGGCCGTCCGTCAGCCACGTGTGTCGTTCGCCTGCCAATTTGAGGGGGCCAATCTCGGAGCCCTCTCCATAGCCTTTTTGCCCGAAAGGGGGCAGCGCCACTCGTAGCCCTTGCGCCAGAAAGGGGCGAACGGCCGATGCTCTGCAGGCGACTCGTGGCGAGGAAGGCTTTCTACTCCTACATTGACGTCTCGAGGACGTGATGCACGAACTGTCCCTGGCCTTGAACATTCTGGATATCCTGCAGGAGCAGCCCGCATGTCGAGCCGCGGCCAAAGTGGTGGCGGTGCATATCCAGGTCGGAGCTTTGTCGGGCGTCGTCAAAGACGCGTTGGTGTCGGCGTATGAAATTGCCCGGGAGGGGACGCCGTATGCCGGCTCGCGTTTAAAAGTCACTGAGTTGCCGGTCCGCATCCGCTGCGCGGTTTGTCGGCGGGAGCAGCCGGCCCGCTCCGAGTCATTGCTCTGCTGTGCGGTGTGTGGTGAGCCGGCGACGGCGATCACGCAAGGTCAGGAGCTGGATGTCACGCACGTGGAGATCGAAGAATGAGTGGGTCGACGCGGTTAGTGGAAGTGCGTACGAAGATCCTGAAGCAGAATGATGTCGTGGCGCGGGAGATGCGCGCCGCCTTTACCGCCGCAGGGGTGCACGTTGTCAGCCTCGTGTCGAGCCCCGGCGCGGGCAAGACGGCGTTCTTGGAACGGACGCTGCAACGGCTCCAGCCTTGCTGGCGGGTGGCGGCGCTGGTCGGTGATCTGGCCACGGATTTTGATGCACAGCGGTTGGCGCGGGCGGGTGCGCCGGTGCGTCAGATTACGACGGGAACGGTCTGCCACTTGGAGGCCGACATGGTGCGCCAGACGCTGGTCGGCTGGGACTGGCCCTGTCTGGACTGGCTGTTTCTGGAAAACGTAGGGAACCTCGTGTGTCCGGCCAGTTTCGACTTGGGTGAGGCCACGCGGCTGGTGTTATTCTCGGTGACCGAGGGGGAAGACAAGCCGGCGAAGTATCCGAGCATTTTCCAGACGGCGGACGCGGTCGTCCTGACCAAGATAGATCTAGCTTCCGCCGCGGAGTTCGACCGGGAGGCGGCGCTGGCACACTTGCACTCGGTACGTCCCGGCCTGCCGGTCCTCGAGGTCTCAGCCAAGACGGGGCAAGGCATGGAGGGGTGGTTCGCCTGGTTGTTCAGCCGCCGGAGTTCGGCAGTAGCTGGCGCCAGCGGGGACTGATTCGAGTCGTATCACTTCGCGTCGGTGATCACGGTTCGGATCGGACCGCTGGTGCCGGCATCGGGGACAGGTACCACTTGCCCGTTCGGCACGGGGCCCACGTCGCGCCACGGCCAGCCTGCGGCGGCGGAGTCATCGTGCAGCGGGTGTTCCCAAGGCGGCAGACCTTCCCTCAAGTGGTCGCGAGTGGTCGGCTCCAGGTAGGGATACGCGGCGAGGATCTCCTGACGCAGGTCGATGGCGTTCTGATGCAGCGGATCATAGTGAATGGCGAGGTTGACGTAACGCAAGGCGCTGCGCGCATCCCCTGCGGCCCACGCCGATACGGCGAGTCGACCGTAGCGTTCGCCAATCCGGCGCTTGTTGATCGGCTGCATCTTGTCAAAGAACGTGTTGCGGCGGTCTCGCGATTGGGTCAGTGCTTTCTGACCATCGGCAAGCAATCCGGGCTCGTCCACGATGCGAGGTGTCAGCAAGACGATGATCTCCCGCCGTTCGGTGTCCTCCGTGCGGTGCCGGAACAAGACTCCCACGAGAGGCAGGTTGCCGAAGACCGGAATCTGGCGAGAGCTGGTAACGAGGTCCTCGCGGATCAATCCGCCAATCACGACGGTCGCTCCGCTGCGGCACATCACATTCGTCGTGACCTGAGTCACGTCCTTGTCCGGCAGCGTAAAGCCTTCCTGGACACGCACGGATCCCGTCGATAACTCGGGATGCACTTCGAGCCGGACCATACCGTCGTCGGAAATGAACGGGCGGATTTTCAGGTGCGTGCCGACTTCCAGGAACTCCACAGACTGCGTGGCGGCGGTCTCGGTGACGGTTGTGCTGATGTAGCCCAGTTCCGAGCCGATCAGGATCTCCGCTCGCTGTTTATTCAGGCACATGACGCGCGGCGTTGCGACCACATTGGTATCGCCGATCGTTTCCAACGCATCGAGAAAGGCGAACAGGCTGGTATCGAGAAAACCGACTTTTAAGCCATCGTCGAAATTGAGGTTAGCCAGACTGTTCAGAGGCGTACCCGATACGAGTCGGATGTGCTCCTTGTTCCGTAACAGCTCAAAATCGACGCCAACCGAATCCTGATCGTCGAGCCGGACGCTCAGAATCATCGCTTCGATGACGACCTGCGACGGCATGCGATCGACTTCCTGGTAAACCTGGTCGATGCGCTCGAGGATCGTGTCGAAGTCGCGCACCACGAGTACATCCGTCCCGGCATACGCATCGCCCCCGGCCTGATCTTTGGAGCTGGCGATGCCGACCTCGGCCGCGGTCGAGATCGACGAGGCGCCGACGCCGGGTGTCAGCATGGACGTGATCAGTTTTTGTAGTTCCGTCGCGGATACGTAGTTGGGCCGATAGATGCGCGTATTGACCTGGTCATTCGCGACGGCCATTTTTTGGAGTTCTTCGATGGTGCCCACAAAGACGAAACCATCGTCGCGGTGGCAGTTGTACCCCGAGGACTTGAGAATCGCATTCAGTGCGGTATCCACGGCGACGTCGGTCAGCGACAACGTGACAGTTCCCGTGACGCTGGGGCTGGCGAGGATGTTGATGGCGGCCGCTTCGCTTAGCGCTTTCAACACTTCGCGTACATCGGAGCCGATGGCATTGATGGAGACCAGGTCGCTATCGGGACGCACCTCCACTTCGGGCGCTTGCATGGCAGCTGATTCGCCGGTTCCGGCGCGCCGCTCGGGCGCAGGAGGTGCCGTCGGCGCGGGAGGGGCCAGTTGTTCGACGCTCATCCGCTCGACGGCTTGCGAGGCCTGCTCCAGTTTCTGGGCGGCTTTCAAAGCCTGATCGAGCATTTCGAACTGCCGCGTGACGGGCGGCCAGTGAGCTGCGCTCCACCGCTGAAAGGCAGCATCCAGAATGTCCTCCGACAACTCCGGTCGGCCAGATGCGAGGGCCCGATCCTCCAATTCCCCGCGCGGGGCCTGTCGTTCTCCATGCCCCCGTCTCTCCGGATTCGCCGCACCCGAAAGAGTGGCGGAATCCGCCAATGCTGGACTCGCTTCGTGCGGTTCGGTGGCCGTCATGCTCACGGGGGGTGCTTCTGGCGGCGAAGCCTCGTCTGCGGCCGACGGTTCGGGATCGCTTTCCCGTTCCCCGCTTGCCTCACTGTCCGTGACGGCCGCGGTGGAATAGGGAATCGCCATGGCGACCGCGAGCGACAGTCCGGCAGCCGCGCACACGCCCAACACGGTCAACCGAAGCCAGAGTTGCATGCGTCGTCCTTGACTGCCTGAAGTTGTCCTATTTCGCCAGTTCCAACTCGTAGAGCGCCCCATTGCGCTCCAAGGTCACTGACTTACGCTGCACCGATTTGAGGACGAACGAGGCACTAGGTAACGAGTCGTCGTCGCGACGGCGATTCTCCGCCGACACGTCGATCGTCGCTCGCTCCCGGTACGGTTTGCCGTTGATCGTCGCCATACGGATCCGCTTGCCGATAATTGTGGCCGTCAGGTGCAATCCCAGTTCCTCGGGACTCAGGTCCGGTTTCAGTTCGCTTAACGGGGTATCCTTTCCCGAAGCTTCCGTTCGCTCCTCTTCGGCATCGGCCACTTCCGTCGGCGAAGCCACCGCCGCGACAGCACGAAAAGGATCCCGTAACCCTTGGAACGGTGCTGACCGCATGCGGCGGTCCTGCTGCATCCACTCCCTTAGTTCGTGCCAGGACGCGGGCGAGCTGCTTTTGCTCGCCGTGTCCCCGTCGAGACATGGGACAAACGGGCTTGCTGCCACCAGGGCTTTGGTCACGGTAGCCGGAGAGACCGACCCTCTGGCGGACGGTAAGCTTTTCCATACCAAGGGCCCCACAAAGTACGCCGCGATTGGCAGCATCGCCACCAGTAACAGGCTCTTGCCGGGACTGCGTTGAAACTCCCGCACCATCGTGCGGTGCCACTTTCGCCAATTCATCGATCTTCCGCCACACGAGGTGCTTGTCCCCGGGGTCCGGCTCCTCTAGGTATCGGTTGGTCCGTCAGATCGACCTAACCGGAAATCTCACGATTGTCGGCAAACACGGTCAAAATCAACTCACATTGCACATGGGTCGCATTTTGACGATGCGGAGTCACCTGCAGGTGACGAATCCACACCGTCTCCGGCAGTTCCTCGAGGCGACTCAAGAACGACACCAGCTGCGGGTACTCCCCTTCCAGCTCGAGGGTAAGGGAGTGTTGCCGGAGTACTTTCAGATCGACGGAAAGCTGGGGCGTCAGTCGGTGGACGCGTATTCCCGCCTCATCCGCGAGTTGGCCTAGTCGGCCGAGGAATCCAACCAGGTTAGGTTCGCTGGGAGCGGACGTGCGCCAACCCGTGACGTGTTCCCGTGTGCGCGTCAGGAGTGCCTCGAGATCCGGCGCCGACGCGGCCTGAAGCTCGACCTGGGCGACAAAGTTCCGTTTCTCCGAGACCTCGCGACGCAGGGACGATAGCGAACGATGTGCGGGCACGAGAAAGAGGCCCACGAAGGCAGCGAGTCCCGCGGTGCAGGCGAGTGTGAGCGGCCAGGAATGCGGTTTTTGCATAGCGCGTCCTACGATGGGAGGGACAGCTTAGGGTGTTCGCGGCGCGACGTGAGCCACCGCTTCCGAAAGGCCGGCCTGAGGCGGACCAGCTGGTCCGGCGGGATGGCCGTACGGCGGCTGGGCCACCAGTCTGATCTCGAACCGCGAACCGGAGGCGGTACCCGGGTCGTTGGTCGATTCCAGGGATTCGAGCTTCGCCGACGCAAACAGTGGCGACTGCACAAACCCGGCCACATAACGGTGCAGCGCGGCGTCGTCGGTCGTGAGACCTTTCAGGATGACTTCCGTCGTGGCTTGGTGCGATTCCTGCTGCAGCGCCACCAGGTCTTGCCGCGCGGCCGGTTCGGAGGCGGGCGTCTCGCCGGATGCGTTCGCCGGGCGCCGTGTCGACGGAGGAGCGTTATGCGGAATCTGCAGTTCGAGGAGGACCACGGGGTCGGGCATCGTCTGGGTCACCGCCAGCAACATTTGGGTGCGAGGCCACGGGTGCTCGAGGTACGTATACAGTTCCGCAAAGTGCCGGTTCGTTTCGAGTTCGTGGCGCAGTGCTTCCAGACGAGCATTCGTCGCGACGGACTGGTCGTAACGCCCCGCGATCTCGCGGAGTTGCAGCCGCAGGCCGCGAGCTAGCGCCAACTGAACCCCGTGAGCGGC
>JBFWYF010000301.1:0-8109 GCA_050186685.1 Pirellulaceae bacterium | reverse complement strand
TTTCGGTGGCTGGCTGACGGCGGATGAGGTTCGTGTGCCCCCTCGCGAGCAGATTCTCCAGGGGCTCCGCGAGACCCACCCCCGGCTGTTGGCGACCGGTGAGGACTTTCGAGCGCTGAAACGGCTCTGCGATAAGCACCCCGCGGTGCGGGACTGGTCGGAGCGACTGCGCGGGGAAGCGACTCGGTTGCTCACGAACCCCCCTGTGCAATATGAAATTCCCGACGGTAAGCGCCTGCTGGCCGTATCCCGCGAGGCAAAGGACCGTGTCTTGCTCCTCGGACTGATGCACCGCTTGACACACGACCGCCGCTTTGCGGAACGTCTCTGGACGGAGCTGGATACCGTGACACGCTTCATGGACTGGAATCCGTCGCATTTCCTCGACACGGCCGAGATGACATTTGCGGTAGCCATCGGATACGACTGGGCCTACGATGCTTGGTCCGAGTCGCAGCGCCAGCAGCTTGTGGAAGCCATGAGTCGACTTGGATTGCGGGAGGGCTTGTCGGTCTATCACAAGCAGTCCGGGTGGTCTCGTGCTAAACACAACTGGAATCAGGTCTGCAACGGCGGACTTGGAGTCGGCGCGTTGGCGCTGGCGGACGTTCGTCCGGAGCTGGCGGCGGAGGTACTGCACGAGGCCGTGAAGTCGCTGCCGCTGGCCATGCACGAATTCGCGCCCGATGGTGGTTGGGGCGAAGGACCTGGCTATTGGCGTTATGCGACGGAATACAACGTGTACTTTCTGGCGGCGCTGCAGACATCGCTGGGCAGCGAATTCGGCCTGGCGCAGTTGCCGGGCTTCTCGGTCACGGGCGATTTCCCGCTTCACTTTACTGGACCGACCGGTCTGACATTCAACTATGCGGACGCGCATGACGGCTGGCGCGGCGCACCGCAACTGTTCTGGCTGGCGACGGAGTTTCGGCAGCCTGCGTACGCGGCGGCACAACTGCCGTTGGCAGATCGCTATCTGTCGGTGCTCGACTTCGTGTGGGGTGCGCGGTATGCCGCGAATCCACCCAGGATCCGGGAGCTGCCGCTCGATCGACATTTCCAAAATGTTTCGGTCGTGACGCTGCGCAGCGACTGGCGCGATGAACGCTCGATCTTTGTCGGGTTTAAGGGCGGCGATAATCGGGTCAACCACGGGCAGCTTGACCTGGGCAGCTTCGTTTTAGATGCGCTGGGTGTCCGGTGGGCGATCGATCTCGGGCCTGACGACTACAACATCCCCGGCTACTTTGGCAAGCAACGGTGGTCTTACTATCGCAACAGCACCCTGGGGCACAACGCGCTGACGTTTGGAGAGCAGAATCAGTCGACCACGGCCCAGGCACCCATCCTTCAATTCGCGTCGTCGAAGACCCGGGCAATCGCCGTCGCCGACCTGTCCGCCGCGTATCCGGAAGCAAGCGAGGTCCTGCGCGGGATTGCGCTTTTGGACCGGCAACGGATCCTGGTCCAGGACGAAATACATGTCGAACAGCCTCGAAGCATGGAATGGCATCTGCATACGCCCGCCGATGTCCAAATCTCGGGAAACCGGGCAATGCTGACCGAGGGCACACAACGCTTGTCGGCAGTAATCCTCGCACCGGACGAGGCCCGCTTCACCGTACAGGAAGCGACGACCGTTCCCCCCCAGCGACCCTTGCGCGATGTGCGCCGATTGTCGATCCACTTGCCCGTCGATGCATCCGCGGGGCTACGGCTGGCGGTCCTGTTGGAGCCGGGCGAGCACCGCTCCGGTGTGACGCCCCCGATCGTGCCCCTGGAGGCGTGGCCGCAGCATGAATAGGGTGGTCTGGCGCGGCGACGACGAGTTTAACGCGGGCGCATGACTAGCGCAGGGCGGTGGATTCCCACGGAAGCGGGGCACTTTGCCGCATTTACGGGCCGTCGAGCGCCCGCTTCCCAGTTTGAAGGAGTAAGTTTTCACGAGGAAGGAATTTCCAGATGGAGGACCTTCCTCATGGCTCAGCCGACCTGCGCGGTCGGCCGGCACGGCAACATACCACGGGTCGCCGAGGCGAATGTGAGTGATAAGACAGTCGGCCAGATTCACGATCCGGTGACGGAGTGCGTTCAACAGGCAGCGCACGAGGCGGCAGCCTATGGCTGGTGGAACCGACGCTATGTATTCTTCCGCCCACTCCGTCTGACACACGGCGACGGCGAGCGTCGGGGCTGTCAGGCCTTCAGTCGGGATATCTCTGCGACGCAGGTCGGCTTGCTGATTCGGGGCAATGTCCCCGCGTCGGAATTTTCCTTGAGCATTCCGATGGAGCCACAACCGATTGAATTACGCGCACGAGTTACCTGGACGGAGCCGTGTTGTCCAGACTGGAGTCTGGCGACGGCAAAGTTCGAGCGTGTTTTATCGTGGAAAGACGTGGCCCTCCTGGTGCGAGCGGTGTGGGGAGACGTGCAGCGCCGGTTGCATGAGCGGCATCCTTTTTTCCGCCCGTTGACAGTTCGAGCCGCCGCACACGACGGTCGAGACATCGGAGCCATCGGTAAGGACATCTCGCTCGGCGGTATTGGCTTCTTGCATGAAGAACCCTGCGAACGCGGGCTGCGCGTGCTGACGCTACCCACCCCACACGGAACGGCGGACGTCCGCGCCGACATTCTCTGGTCGCGGCCGTTTGCCGACGGCCTGTTTCTCAGTGGCGGTCAGTTTGTAGGCATGCAGTTCGGCGAACTGCGGTGGTAAGCGACGCGACGGAAAGCTTGGTTCAGCGAATGTCCCCGTCAGCCAGACGTGCGACCGCTCGGTCGAGACGCAACAGCAACTCTTCGGTATCCGCCAGCGTCAGGGCATGGCAGAAACCATGGTGGCACGCTCCACCGCCATAGTCATGGAAGTACACGCCCTCGCGATGGGCTGCGGCAATGAATCGTAGCATCCGCGCGCGGTCGTGCCGCTGGGTGTCGGCGTAGCTGCGCACTTCCCCGGTGACGCCAAAATAAATCCCGAACCTCGCTCCCAGCCCTTGCACCCGAGCGACAATCTGATGCCGGGTCAGGATCTCGCGGAGCCTACTGTACAAACGCTCCGCGACCGCATGGATGTGGTCGTAGAAACTTGGTTCGCGATAGGCGCGGATGGCGGCGAGCCCGGCGGCGACGATCACCGGGTGTCCGTTGTAGGTACCGCTGTGCTGGCAGTCTCCCTGGGGCATCAGCCGCTGCATGATGGATTCTCGGCCGCCGAAGACGCTCAGGGGATAGCCCCCGCCGACGGCTTTGCCGAGCGTACAGAGGTCAGGGGTGACGCCAAGATACTCCTGCGCCCCTCCGGGGCCCATACGGAAGGCACTCAGCACTTCGTCGAAGATCAGGACGGTTCCGTACTTGGTCGTGAGCTGGCGCAACAGCATCATGAACTCGTGGGTTGGCAAAACGCAACCGGCGTTGTAGTAAACAGGTTCGCAGATGGCGGCCGCCAGTTCGTTACCGAACTTTCCGAACGCTTCGGCGAGCATCTCCGGGGCGTTGTAGGGGATCTGGACGAGGTGCTGATCGGCGGAAGCCTGCACGCCCGCGGAAATCGGCTTGAGCGCGGGTGCGAACTCACCACAGACGTCCCGGGCAGCCCACATCACCTGGTCGTGATAGCCGTGAAAGTTGCCTTCGAAGCGCAGTATCTTCTGGCGGCCCGTCACGGCGCGGGCCAGCCGCAGGCAGTGCATCGTGGCTTCAGTACCGGACCCGGTGAAACGTACTCGTTCGAGGCAGGGCACCGCCTCGCACAACTGTTGCGCAAGTTGCGTGTGTGTTTCGTTTTCATAGGAGCAGGGCGCGCCTCGGTCGAGAGCGGCTTCCACGGCGGCACGCACGCGGGGGTCGCCATGGCCCAGCAGCGTGGCCCCGTGACTGCAGCAGAGGTCGAGGTACTCGCGACCGTCGAGGTCCCAGACGCGCGGGCCTTGCCCTCGTGCGAAATACATGGGATGTCCCAGCGCCGTATTCAATCGCGTCGACGAGGTGACACCGCCGGCCAGATAGCGTTGAGCCCGTTGGTAATTCTGTTGCATGTTGTTCATCCGAGTCCCCCCCTCCGGCAGTTCAGAGAATAAAGGCGCCCGGCGAGGAATACCAGCGGCACGCCGGCGGACCAGGCGTCACACTCTGCAGGCTTGACTCGCCCACTCGGGAAGGTCAAAGTGCGGTCAACGTGGAGCTACTCCCTTGCCGCAGATGTGGCGGTCGTTTCTGCAGCGACGCGCTTTGGATTGCCATGAAAACGGTAGAACATCTTCTGGAACAGTCGGGTTGGACGGTCGATGACTTGGCAGAACGTGCACAGCTGGAGGTGCAACGCGTGGCCGCGATCGCCGCCGGACGGTGGACGCCAGCTCCGGACGAGCGCGCCCGGATCGCCGCCGCGTTCGGGATTCGAGTGGACCAGATCAGCTGGGGGCATTCCATGGACCCGCGCAATATTCGCTACCGCCGATTCGGTTTTCAGGACCGTGCGGCGGAAGGTTCGGACCGATGTTGACGCCCGCCGAAGAGATGGGCCTGAGCGGCATGAACCTCGCCGCGCGCGTGCGCAAGGCCTTCTTCGGGCAGCCCCAGGACACGCTGCGAAAGCTGCTCGAGCAGGTTCGCGAAGAGGCTATGCGCCGGCATCTGGTCTATGTGAGGGATGGCGCCCAGGAGACCATTCGGCTGCTTCCCTGTCCGCTGACCATTTTGCCCGACCAGGTGGCCTACCTGCATTTCGTCTCGCAAACTATCCAGAATGCCCTGAAACACCTCCCCGAGTTGTACATGCGGGATTTTGCCGTCCGCGAAATTCTCCGCATCACGCCGGCCGAGGAACAGTGGCTATGGGACTGCTGGGGACCAAGCCACCAGGAAAGCAACCCCGTCTTTGGGAGACTCGATGCAGTCGTCGATTTCAGCAGCCCGATGTGGAAGGAATCGCTTCGGTTCCTGGAACCAAATCTGAGCGGCATCGGCGGACTACACCTCGTTCCCATGAGCGAGCGCATCGTGGCGGAACTGGTCTTCCCCCTGCTGCGTCAGTTCGATCCCGAGCTCAAGCTCGAATCCTCGCCTGATATCCGCGAACTGCTGATGCAGGAAGTACTGGACCATCTCGATGCGATCGGGCGGCCCTCTTCCGTGAATTTGTGCTTCCTCGAGCCGAAGTACGCGGCCAGCGGTATCGACGAACAGGAAGACGTCGCTCAGTACTTCCACGAGCGCTATGGCCTGAAGGTCATGCATGCCGACCCGGCCGAACTCGAGGTTCTGGGCGGTGAGGTCTGCCATGAAGGCGTGCGCGTCGATGTCGCATATCGTGACTATTCCGTACTCGACATCGTGCAGCTCGAGCGACAGGGGGTCGACGTCCGCCCCATGCTCTTATTGCTCAAACAGAATCGCATGGTGTCCTCTATCGCGGCGGAACTCGACCAGAAGGCCTGCTGGGAAATTCTGACCGATCCGCTCTTTACGCAGAAGTACTTCGGTCCTGAAGAACGGCAGGTGTTTCGACGCCATATCCTCTGGACGCGAGTGCTCACGGACCGACAGACCCGCTTGCCCGACGGACAGACCGGCTCCTTGCTCGACTTCGTGCGGCACGATCAGGAAACGCTCGTCCTCAAACCGAATCGGGCGTACGGCGGCGAAGGTGTCCTGCTGGGGCTCGCCTCGACCCGTGCGGAATGGGACACCGCCATCGAGGCGGCACTCGTTGCCCCCGAGCGGTGGGTCGTGCAGAAACTGGCGAGCATTCCGGTTAATGAATTCCCGGTGATCAGCGAAAATGGCGAACTGCATTCCGAACCTTTCTATACCGTGATGGGCTTCGCGCCCAGCAAATACGGCCTGGCCATCCTCGGACGCGCGTCCCAGAAGCAAGTGGTGAACGTCGCTCAGCGAGGCGGTATGTGTGTCGTTGCGGTGGGCCATCCTCCGGGGCGTCTCGTCGGCCCCGATCGGCTGTGGTGAATGGATCGCCCTCGGCTCTGTCCGAAAGTTCATCGGGTTGGCCGCGAAGCGGTTCATCACGTTCCGTCACCTGGAACTACGAGTTTGGGGGGCGAAATAGCCGAGCCACGCAGCGGAATCGCGGGCGCCTGATCGTTTATCAGCCAGGGAGTTGTTGGTCTGGGGTGGTTGCAAAAGCCGCTAAGTCTGAAGCGACTTTGTCGTCTGTGCGGGTTTGTTTCGAATTCCGGCTGGTAGCGGTCGATCTGAAGTTAGGACTGGTATCGAGAATTCCCTGCACGGAAGTTTTATTATGCGATCAGCCATCTCGATGATAGCGGCAGCGGCCGCGCTGACACTCTTGATCCAGCGACCGGCACGGGCCCAATGGATGCCTCCTTCGTCTCCTGCTGCGACCCAGCAGGCGTCGTACGGGAGTCCCTGGATGGTCCGCCCGATGCCGCAGTACGAGGTGGCGCCCGCAGGATATGCCATGCATCTGGGGGACGGGCCACCGCCGCCAGGGCCGACGCCGGCTGGTCCACCACCGGCGGGCATGGCTCCCCAGGTGGAGCCGCCTGTGCCGCCCGGTGCCGGGTTGCATGGAGACGAATGGGGCGGGTGCGACAGCCGCGGCGGCTGCAGTGCCGGCTCCGGCTATTGTCGCTGCCCGAGTTGTCGGCAAGGGCTTGGCATCGACCAGGTGTTCTGTGGCCTGGAGTACCTGAGTTGGTACAACAAGGGGATTTCGTTGCCAGCCTTGGTGACGACGAGCCCGCAGGTGACGCCCCAGGCGACGGCAGGTGTGCTACCCGGCGCGACGGTCGTGTTTGGGGGCAATGATATTGACGACGAACGAAAGACCGCGGGGCGTTTGACGGTTGGCTGGTGGTCGGATGAAGCCCACACGTTGGCCGTCGTGGGCAAACTGTATGGCGTCGAAGGCGGCGCAGTCCGGTTCGGCCAGGCTTCCGCGGGCAACCCCATCCTTGCGAGGCCGTTTTTCAACGTCGATCCGCTGGTGAATGCCGAGGATGCTTTGCTGATCGCGTACCCTGGACTGGCGAACGGCTCGATCAACGTGACGGCTGCGAATGACATCCTGGGGACGGACATCTATTTCCGCTCCCTGGTGGATCACGGCCACAGCTATCGGCTGGACGTGATTGGTGGCTGGCAATACAACCGGATCGACAGCGATCTGGACATCAGCAGCCGTCACACGCAGGGTGCCACGACCTTCGTCTTTAACGACATTTTTCAGGTCGAGAACGAATTCAACGCCGGAACGCTGGGGTTGTACACTGAGGTGTACCACAAGTACCTGACGTTCAGCGCCCTGGGTAAAATCGGCATTGGAGCGATGAACCAACAGGTGTTGGTGACGGGCACCAACGCGGTGATTGCCGGTGGAACGGTGACGACGGCGGGAGGCTTGCTGACTCAGCCGACGAACATCGGCTTGCGCGAACGGGACGTGCTGGCTTTCTCGCCGGAAGTCAACTTCAAACTCAACTGTGCCATCACCGACCAGATTTCGATGTCGGTCGGTTACACGTTCCTGTACTGGACTCGCGTCTCGTTCGCGGGCGATCAGATCGACCGCGTTGTGAATGGCACGCAGCTGAACGGTGGTGCTCCCGTTGGGCCGGGCCGGCCGCTGCCACTGTTCAACGACACGGATTTCTGGGTGCAGTCGATCGACCTGGGCGTGAACTTCAACTACTAAGCTTAGACGGAAAACCCGGGATGAGCCGGTGAGTCGCCAGGGATGGTGCTCGCCGGCCCGCCATACAACGACCGCCGAAGCTGTCAGGCGGGAAAATCAGCCGGAGGGAGGAGTGCCGTGGGGCACCCGTAGCCGGAGCGGTGTGGCGAACACGCCTCGATATCCGAGGCGTATTCTGCCACACCGCATGAGCGGTAGGCAGCGGCCGGATCCGGAACTCCGATTCCCGATCAAGCCATGCCAAACTCGGCATCGGCCAGAGCCGCATCGACAGACCGCTGATAGTCACGGATATCTTGCGGCGGGGTGAATTCCCCTTCTTGCCTGGCCATGTTGGCCAAGCCCAGGTCTTGCGGCGTCCCCCGCAAACGAATCACGCTGGTGCCGTTAGCTTCAATGTAGATCATCCGGGCGTCGGTCTCGGA
>JBFWYF010000300.1:0-8144 GCA_050186685.1 Pirellulaceae bacterium | reverse complement strand
CCTGGCAGACCTGGAACCGCGCTATCGCAGCCGCCGCTCGCCGGCACTCGATCCGGGACGCATTCTCGACTACGGCCAGCCCGACCTGGTCCTGGCATCCCGGGGACAACCGACCTCGGTGAACGTGATGTTTCGGAACATGGATGAGTGGACACTGCTGTACCAAGATCGTGTGGCCCAAGTGTGGGGTCGCACCACCATCTACGGAAACCCGACGAGTCCGCAGTTTATTCCTGCCGCCCGACGCTCGATCACGGACAAGGAGCAGACCGGTTCCGTGACCTGGCCGGCTCTCCCTGTTGTAAGCCAAATCGCGACTCCGCGAAAAGGTGAAGCATGAAAGAAGTAACGACTGCCCCGCTGCCTCTCCTACCGAACACTGTCCTTTCCACCCAACTCCCGTTGGCACATTTTGACCTGTCGGGAATGGTGTCCGTCGGCCCATCCGTCGGTCCGGTGCCAGCGACGCGCGAGCTCTCGACCCAAAGCGAATCGGCTGCGACAAGCGAATCTACCGCGACGGGCGAATTCACGGCCACGAGCGATTCGACCGTCGAGCGGATCGAACGCCGCTTGAATGAAGTCGATGAACTGTTCGCGAAGCTGGACGCCGGTGAATTCGATCTCGAGCCCGCCGATTTCGCATGGCCGGCCGGGCTCCGGCTGTCCGTGGTGATTCCTGTCTACAACGAACGAGCCACGATCCTCGAGGTCGTCGCCCGGGTTCTCGCGCTGCCCGTGCCCAAGGAAGTGATCGTTGTGGACGACTGCAGCACCGATGGAACGCGAGGCTGGCTCGAGACGATGCGCGGCACGCCCCACTTGCGACTGATCCTAAAACCACAAAACGAGGGGAAGGGCGCTGCCCTGCGTACTGGCTTTGACGCCGCGGAAGGAGACATTGTGATCGTGCAGGATGCCGACCTGGAATACCAGCCGCGCGACATCCTGGATGTCGTCAAACCGATTGCCATGGGCGAAACGGACGTCGTATTCGGCTCGCGTTACCTCGACGACAAACACCGCGACGCCTCGATCGTCCATCGGCTGGGCAATCGGATCCTGACCGCCTGCTCCAATTGGATGAACGGCACGCGTCTGACCGATATGGAAACCTGCTACAAGGCGTTTCGGCGCAGCGTGCTGCGGTCGATCGATCTCAAGCAGAATCGGTTTGGCTTTGAACCCGAAGTGACCGCAAAGCTGGCTCGGCGGGGGTACGACATTTGCGAAGTGCCGATCCACTATCAGCCGCGCAGCTACGCGGACGGTAAGAAAATCGGCATCCGGGACCTGCTGAACACCCTGTGGTGCATCCTCCGGTACGGCTGGTCCGACTGAGAGATGCGCACTATCCGAATCTGCCGGAAGCCGGCGTAAAGCCGGCCGCAAGTGGTCCGCCGAGCGTGGTCCGCTCGGCGCGAACTGCGTCACAACCCTGCTGCGGCGATTGGCCTCGCACGGAGGCGCAAAGGCACGGAGATGTGTGCGGCTGTCCTCCGCAGCTCTGTGCCGGAGGATGATCATGCCGCACCTGGACGACTTCGGGCCGGCGGCCAGTTTTGCCACGCCTCAGCGGGCCGCAGTAGGGACGTGCGTGACACGGAGTTGGCGAATAACGACCTCGCCGTACGAGTCGGGCGCATCTCCCTGTTCGCGATTCGACTGGGTATAACACCCGGCCTTGAAATAGCACCCCCGCCGCGCTACGTCCCAGTTCAACTTCGGCTCACCCTGATACGCGACGACGACCTGTCCGCCCTCGACGCGGATCTCGAGATCGAACGGGCGCCCCAGCGCGTAGCTTCGGTCGAGCACGACATCCGGCTGCGCATTACGTTCGACGAGCAGCTTGCGGCCCTCGAGCCGCACCATCAACAGGTCGTCCCGAGCGTCGTGGATCTGAGCACAAGCCACGTGCGGTTTCCGGTCGGGCGTCCGAGTGACCGCCAGGGTGCATGACATCGTATGCGTATACCCATCGTCCGTTGCCCAGTCCGCCAGCCGGCGTCCGTCGGATTCCATTTCCCGCAGTTCCGTCCGTGGATAGCGCGATGCCTTCGTCGTGAAGCCGCCACACGGAGCCCGGCAGACAATCCCAGTGCCGGAGTCCGCTACGAAGAAAAACTGCGGATGGCGGAAGCGGCGCAGCGCCGCGGAAGTTATCTCGTCCGGACGACCTGGCAGGTCGGTGTCTTCGGGCAGCGTCAATTTCCAGCCGGTCAAGTCGATAAGCTCACTGGGAAGTTCGGCGCCCCGAATCAGTACGCCGAGCCCGCTGCCGAGCAGCATGCTGGCTGACAGTCCAATGATCCACCTCGCCGCTCGTGGCCGAGTCATCGATATCCTCTCTTCGCCAACTCGTACTCCTACTCGTACTCGTACTCATACTCGTACTCCTACACGTACTCGATTGTGCCCCGTCCCACGCCGTCGCTCCGCCGGATCGATCGACTCAGCATCGACACAGTTTGTATCGATCCGAGAGCGATCGGGAATCGGGAGGGACCGGTATCCATCGAGTTCCTCCCGATCGAGGAGCCCCTTCGTCACGACGCCCCCTTCGAGTAGGAGTAGGAGTAGGAGTACGGGTAGGAGAAATCAACGCGCCATCGAGACCTCTTCCGACTGGGCAGTATACTGCAATCGTTTCGGGACAAGCATCCGGCCGGGGAGTCGAACGTGGGTATTTATTCGCGAGTCATCTTTCCGCATCTGTGCGATCTGTTGCTCGATAACCAGCGAATCCGCAGGCTGCGCCAGGACCTGCTGGTCCAGGCTCATGGACGCATTCTGGAAATCGGCTTCGGCACGGGTCTCAACCTGCCCCACTACCCGAACTCGGTGCGGGCGATCACGGCCGTGGATCCCAACGTCGGCATGCACCGTCTCGCCCAACGGCGCATTCGCCGGTCGCCTATCCTCGTGGACCGGCAGGTCCACCCGTGCGAGCATTTGCCGTTCGCCGAGGCTTCGTTTGATTGCGTCGTAAGTACCTTTACGCTGTGCAGCGTCGCCGACCTGTCGGCGAGCCTGGCCGAAATCGCGCGGGTACTCCGTCCCTTGGGTCAATTCCTGTACCTCGAGCATGGACTCAGCCCGGACGCGGGCGTCCGCACCTGGCAGCGCCGCTTGAATCGCTATGAAATGATCTTCGGAGACGGCTGCCGGCTCGACCGCGACTTCCATCATCACATCACCTTGCACGGCTTCCTCGCGGACGACCATGCGGAATGCTACCTGCCAGGCGTGCCGCGAACGCACGGCTATCTGTACCGGGGAACTGGCATCAACGGAGCGTCCCAGGTCCCCGATCGATGCCACGGATGACGGTCCGAACGAGTCGTGGAGCGGCGCGTTCACACGAATAACTCGGACAGCGGCTTACCGGAACCGACGATACTCACCGGACGCCCGAGCGCGTCCTCGTAATGCGTGTCGAGCGGTATGCCCAACAGACGGTAGATCGTGGCCAGCAAGTCCAGGGGCGTGACCGGCCGCTCGGCGACCTCGCCTCCGCGCGGCTCACTGGCACCGAGCACTCGGCCTCCTTGGATACCACCGCCGGCGAGGAGGACGGAGAAGCAGTTGGCCCAGTGGTCGCGGCCCGCGTGGCCATTGATCAGGGGCGTGCGCCCGAATTCGCCGGCGCAATAGATCACGACGTCGTCCAACATGCCGCGCGCCTCGAGATCTTCCACCAGCGCGGCAATCGCCGCATCGAGCGGGGGAAGATGCTGTTCGAGGTTCGGGTGGATGTTGTCATGATGATCCCAGTATCCCGTGTTGACCGTCACACACGTGGATCCCGCCTCGACCAACCGACGAGCGAGCAGAGCGCTCTGACCATACAGATGACGGCCGTATCGGTCTCGCAGTGCATCCGGCTCCTGTGTGACATCGAACGCTTGCCGGACTCGGTCGCCGGACACCATTTCCAGCGCCTGCAGCTTGAAGCGGTCCAGACCTTCCAGCGTCGAGACGTGGTCGACCTCCCGCCGCAGGGTATCAAAGGCCTGCAGCAGCCGGGCACGGTCGCGTACGCTCTGCAGCGCCAATCCTTTCGGCAGCCGCAGGTTCGGTACCGAAAAGTCCTTGGCATTGGGGTCCGCGTTCAATTCAAACGGGTTGTACGCCGCACCCAGATAGACACCCCCTTGATAACCGAAGGCCTCGGCCTTGGGAATCGCCACGTAGGCTGGCATACCTGGCTGATGGGCTCCCTTCGCTCGCGCAATCACCGAACCGAACGACGGCTTCTGCGGTGCGTTACGCGCCAACGTCGGTCCAAAATAACCCGTCTGCATCCAATGCGCGGATGGAGCATGAATCCCATTCTGGTGCGTGACGGAACGCACGATCGACAGCTTGTCCATTACCCGCGCTTGTTGCGGAAATCGCTCTGTGAGGGGGATACCGGGCACCTTGCTCGCAATCGGGGCATACGGCCCTCGAAACTCGGCTGGCGAGTCCGGCTTCAGATCGTACGTGTCCTGTTGGCTCAGTCCACCATGCGTCCAGAACACGATGAGCGATTTGCGATTGGAAGCCGGCGCCCCCGACGATTCCGGCGACGCCGACCAGGCTCGCAGCCGCAAGACGTCGGCCAGCCCCAACCCGAGAGCCGTGGCTCCCAGCTCAAGAAAGTTCCGCCGAGTGACTCCGTCACAGTTCGCGAACGTGCCGCCGGTAAGGCGCAACATGACTTCTTCCTCAATGGTTGAACAGGAATTCGTTCGTCGCGAGCAACGCCCACAGCAGCGAGCGGTACGCCTCGCGGCGGTCGGTCTGGCTTTGCAGAAACTCCATGGCCGTGTGCAGGTCCTCGGCGCGCGGCGCGCGAGCATAACAGCGCAGGAAGATATCACGGACGCGATCCTGGTCCGTGCGCCGGGTATCCGCGAGCAACTGGTCGATGTAACCTCCCGCCGCGGTCAGTTTGTGGTGAATCTCTTGCGAGCTGACCAGTTCGAGCGTCTGTCCCAGCGCCGGGGAGTCGTCTCGTTCGCACTCGCACGCCGCGTTGCGCGCCGGACGCCCGAAGACGTCCAAAAAATGGCTCGGTACCGCCTCGTCGGGCAACTCGATCGCACGCGTGCCCAGGGGAAATTCACCTGTCACGTTCGGAAAGCGCGTGGGAACATCGAGTACCTGGCCCACGGCATCCAGTAGCACTTCCGCAGGCATCCGCTTCAAGTAGTACCGCGCATAGCTCTGGGTGTCCTCTCGATTGGACTGGTTCGGGCGAGAACTCAGCGCATAGGCCGACGAGCTGCCAATCGAACGCAACAAGGACCGCATGTCGTATCCACTGGCCTGAAACTGTTGCTCGAGTTCGGCGAGCAACGCGGGATTCGCAGGCGGATTTGTACTGCGGAAATCATCGAGTGGATGGATAATGCCGCGTCCGAAGAAGTGTCCCCACATCCGGTTCACGAACGTGCGAGCGAAGTAAGGGTTCTCGGGTGAGGTCATCCATCGCGCCAGACTCCCTCGCGGATCGTCATACCGCGACAACGCGAAGTCGGGCCCGCCCAAGGGCCGCGGAGCGACAACCTTTCCTGTGCGAGGATGTTTGAAAGACGACTCGCTTGGATCCAGCAGAAAGATCACCTCGTTTGTCGGCACTTCCGCATCGGCAAACCCACCTTTGCGGCCAATGCGGGCAAACGCGGCGGCCAGCCCGTAGTAGTCGTCTTGCCCCCAGCGTTCAGCCGGATGATGGTGGCACTGGGCACATTGGATACGCACGCCCAGAAAGGCTTGAGCTACCGACTCGACGTAGTCCTGCGGTGACCGCACGCTGCGGTACCATAGTGTCGGCGGGTTCACTTCCTGGCTTCCCGACGCGGTCAATACCGCGGTCACGAACTCGTCATAGGGCATGTTCTCGGCGATTGCGTCACGAATCCAGCCGGCGAACAAGGCCGTCCCGGGCCGCTGCTTACTGGTGGCATACCCGCGCCCTCGATTGCGCAGCAGGTCGGCCCACTTCAAACCAAAATAGCTGGCATATTCCGGTCGCTCGAGCAGCCGATCGACCAGCCGAGCGCGTTTGTCCGGACGCGTATCGCGGACATACTCGTCGACTTCGGCGACGGTCGGCAAAGTGCCACAAATATCGAGCGTCGCCCGCCGCACAAACTCGCCATCCGTGGCCCAGGATGAGGGCAGGATCCCCAGCCTTCGCCATTGCGCGGCCAGCTGGCGGTCGATCGAGGAACGGGCGTATTGCCGCTCCCAGGCATCCAGCTCCGCCGCAACGTCCGCGGTCTCGCGTGCCACAATGCCGTGAAAAATAGCGAACTGTTCTCCGTACCGGACCATCACGGCGAACAAGCCCGGACGACTCTTCACTTCCAGCAGCCCCTCGTCGCCCACCTCGGCCAATTCGGGATCGTTTCCCTGGTACACGGCCTGCCTGGTGACATCCCGCTGCGTTCCATCGGAAAACCTTGCGGTGACGGTCAACTGCAACTGGCGGTCGGCCCCCCGAAAATCATGCTCGGTCGGCCGGATCTCAATCCCTTGCAGCGCGGGGTCGTGCGGAGAAGGCGGAGCGGCTCCTTGAGCCAGCCAGTCGTGCAACACTCGATAGTCATCGGAAACGGGGTCCAGCCGCCGGCCGCCACCGTGTGGTACCTGGGCTGTCGCCTTGCGCAACAAAAGGCTTTGCGCCGGCGCGGCGAGATGGATCCGGCGCCCTCGTCGCTCGCGGACGATTGCCTCGTAGTCGCGTTGCGGCTCGTAGCCCAACAGCGATAACTGAAAGCCCCCCTGCCCCGTCGCCTTGCCGTGGCATCCTCCGGCATTACAGCCGTAGCGAGTCAACAGCGGCACCACATCCGTCTGGAAGTAGGCCCGGGGCGCCGCTTCGTCACCCGCCGGCGCCGCGGCCGACTCGGACGCTACGACGGCGTCCCCGGCAGCCACCACCGCCCGCTCCTGGATCAGTAGCCCGCAGGCGAGCACACCGAGCCGGCAGAGCGCACCAACAAGTTGTCTCGGATCGGTCATTCCGTGATCTCCAACATCAGAAACTGTCCGCCGCGGTACACCGGCTTATCCTCGACGGTTCCTACTGCGTCGAGCCGAAGGAACGGCAACGGGCCTAGCGGCGCGTTCTCCGTGGCAATCAGTTGAATTTCTCCTGTATCGGTTTGGCCGGTGAAGGTGACACCTCGGCCACGTACTCCTTCCACCCCGCCGGGAGCTGCCAGCTCCGTGTGAATCTTGCCAATGAAGCCTTGCTTCCGTTCAGCTCGATACCGCACATGAATGACTTCGCCCCGAGCCACGCGACGCGGAGTGGCAGGGTCGATCGTCAGGTGAATGCGGCCGGGTTCAACAGGCAAGGTGATGGCGTTGCTCCATACGACCAGCGGCGATGCGGTCTTAGCCGGCGCCACCGCCGCAACGCTGGTTTCCGCTTGCAGGACAAGCGAGATGGGTCCCGGCGACCACGCCGACGGAATCGCGACGCTCAGCCAGCCTCGGTCACTTCCCGCGGGGATCGTCGTCTCGACATGCGGCAGTCCGTCTGGCCAATCCGCTCCAACGACACGCACGTCGCCAGTCACACCGGGACCGCGCTGCAGCTCGATCCCTACGTCCACGATGCTTCCCTGGAAAACGGAGCCCTCAGGAACGACAGCCGTCAGGACCAGCCGCGTCTCCGGACCGGAAGCAAGGGGGATTCCGTCGGTATAACGGCCCCGACCCATGGGATGCCCGGCACGAATCGACGTGCCTCCGTCGACCGGCCGCTGAAACTGCCTGCCGACGTATTCCGCCTCGCCCGTCAGCGTCATGCGCCCGAGAATTGGCTCCCGGGCGTGCAGGGCCGAAAGGACCAGCAGCGCGTGATTCTGGCCCGCACCCACCCACACGTCCGGACACTCGACTCCGGCGGGCAAGTCGCTCGCCCGAATTCGAATCGGGCCGTCCAACCCTCGACGTCGCTGTACCCATACGTCGGCCACGGCACGGCCCCCCAGCGGCACGTTCCAGCCGGTCGGCACGTCACCCCGATGAGGAACGAGGGCCAGATGAAAATCCGGAACTTCTCGCCGGACCGACAGCCGGTATCGCCGCCGCGGGTCGGATGCGGTGCCGCCGGTCAGGTTCCGGACCATCAGAAAGTA
>JBFWYF010000299.1:0-8158 GCA_050186685.1 Pirellulaceae bacterium | reverse complement strand
TCGTCCACCGTCGATAGAAACGCTCGCCAGTTTGCGCCAAACTCAAACCGGTCGCTGTTCACCGGTGTCTGCTGAGCACCGTCCCGCTTAGTTCCCGGCGAGTGGTTCCTTTTTCTCGGTAATCACGGGGCACTGCGGCGCCATTTCGGCGTTCAGTTCCTTGAAGGGCTTCCATTCTTCTGGCAGGTTGTCTTCGTGGAAGATTGCCTCGACCGGGCACTCCGGCACACAGGCTTCGCAGTCGATGCATTCGTCGGGGTGGATGTACAACATCTGATCACCCTCGTAGAAGCATTCGACGGGGCACACGACCACGCAGTCCGTGTACTTGCACGCAAAGCAGGGTTGCGCAACAACGTGAGCCATGAATCGCTTTCTCCTCAATCAATGGCGCCTCAAAGGATACATTTAGAGCCTATCCGAGAACCCAGCACAGATCGGGACACACGGGCACGTCGGCGGTTCGGTCGGTGCGAGGCTGTCGGATGGACCTTAAGCAGCGGGCTGGCGAATTATCCCTTTCGGCATCCTAACGCTGGATCCTCAGTATTTTGCTGCGTGATGCGACTCGCGAACAGCCCCCTAAAGTGACTCACCGATCAGAACTTTCTCCGCTTTCCATCCTCCAGATTTCGGCGAAGCTTATTAGTCTGCCGGAACGCTGTCAAGTCGGCGAAGCCGCGTGCTTTTGCCTGATTTCGCGGACTTTGTCGTTCCTGCCGCCAGCGTCAACCGCGGGGCCTGTTAAGACTGTTTAATTCGGAAATGTGGAATTTCGTGACAGCGGTCGCACTTGCTCCGGATAGGACACACATCTAAAATCGGTACAGTCATGGAGTTGTCACACGCGGTGTGGGGACATGGGAGGCCAAGTCGGGGTATCCAGCCAGGGGATCCAGTCGGGGGATGTCAAGCGCTCCTCGTGAATGAAAAGGCAGGCACGTGGCCCTATCCGATCTCGATCGAAATCTGCTGAAACGGTGTTTAGCTCGCGGCCCTCGCGCCTGGGAGGATTTCGTCGATCGCTTCCTCGGTTTGGTGGTGCACGTCATCAATCATTCCGCTCACGCCCGTTCGATTCCGCTATCGGAGCAGGATCGCGAAGATCTGGTCTCGGAAGTTTTTCTGGCGATTGTAGAGGATGATTTTGCTGTCCTGCGACGCTTCCGGGGAGAAAGCAGCCTGGCAACGTATCTGACGGTTGTGGCGCGACGGGTTGTGGTGCGGGAGCTGCTGCAGCGGCGTGGCACGCCGGCAATGCAAACTGTCGCGGCGGAAGCGAGTCGGGATGGGCGAACGGACTCGGCGGGTGCACACCGGGGCGACGGCGCGGCCTCCAGCGGCCCCGAGGAACGCATCAGCAGCCGCGAGGAAGTCGAGCGGCTACTCGGTAGCTTAGACGGACAGGAAGCGGAAATTGTCCGGATGTATCATCTGGAAGGACGCAGCTACCGCGAGATCAGCTCGCGCGTCGGCATGCCGGAAAACAGCATCGGCCCGACGTTAAGCCGGGCTCGAGCGAAATTGCGAGCTGCTGGTCAGGCCGGCAGCCGTTCCTGATGCGGGTCGGCTACAACACCAACGGATTCGCGCATCATCCTCTCCCTCTTGCTCTGCAAATCATGGCCGACGAGGGATACCGTAGCGTCGCGCTGACGCTGGACTATCATTGCCTCGATCCCTTCGATCCAGACTGGGTGGCGAACGCAGCGAAAGTGCGACGGTTCTTGGAGCGGCTCGGCTTGGCATCCGTGGTCGAGACGGGAGCGCGGTTCCTGTTAGATTTCCGTCAAAAACACGAACCGACGCTGGTTAGTCCCGGGGAGGAGCAGCGGGCGCGGCGAGTCGACTTCCTGCGGCGAGCGGTCGACATGGCCGCGTTGCTCGGCAGCGACTGCGTGTCGCTGTGGTCGGGTGTTCCGCGGGACTGTGCGCCAGAGAGCGAGCTGTGGCCGCGGCTGTGCGGGGCGCTGCAGCAGGTGCTCGACCATGCCGAGGCCCGAGGCGTCGTGCTCGGATTTGAGCCGGAGCCGGGCATGTTCGTCGACACCATGGTCCGGTACGGCGAGTTACGGGCGCGAATGCCCTCGGACAACCTGCGTCTGACCCTGGATGTCGGGCATGTGCACTGTATGCGCGAGGGACCGGTGGCGGATCAGGTAACGCAGTGGGGGGCGGAGCTGGTAAATCTTCACATCGAGGATATGCGGGCGGGGGTGCATGAGCACTTGATGTTTGGAGAGGGCGAGATGGATTTTCCGCCGATCGCTGCCGCGCTGCGCCAGGTGGGCTACCGCGGCGGCGTGCATGTGGAGCTGAGCCGACACAGCCACGACGCTCCCTCCGTTGCGCGGCGAGCCCGTCAGTTTCTGCACGAAGCGGGATTCGAGGGGTAATCGAGGGCTTTCGCTGCTTCGGTGAGGAGATTTCCCGCAGAGAACGCGGGGAACGCGGAGGCATGGCCGGCCGCCACGGTCCCTTCGCGGCCTCTGCGGGAGGCTTCCCCCTAACCTTGACGCAGAATGCCACGCGCTTATACATTGGTGACCTTTCTCGAAACATGTTGCGTCACAAGGGAAATCGTCGCTCGGGGCGGCACGGGCAGTGTGTCGTGAGCCGCCGGCGGCTTTCTCGGCGGATGCCCCGAAGGACGGGTTTGTCATGGCTGTACCTAAGAGACGATCTTCGAATTCCCGCACGAATCGGCGTCGGGCTCATCACGCGTTGAAGCCGAAGCAGCTGACGTTCTGCCCGAAGTGCAGCAGTTCTTTGCCTACGCACGTCGTGTGTCCGAACTGCGGCTATTACATGGGCCGCACGGTGGTTGAGCAAGAAGAGGCGAAATCTTGAGTCAAGTCGCCTTTTTGTTTCCGGGCCAGGGTGCTCAGGCCGTCGGCATGGGGCGTGCGGCGTGGGAGTCGTTGCCGGCTGCCAGGCAGCTATTTGACCGCGCGTCGGAGATCCTCGATTACGACCTCGCACAGCTTTGTGCGGAAGGGCCCGCGGATCGTTTGGACACCACGGTCATCAGCCAGCCGGCGCTGTATGTGGCGAGTCTGGCGGCGGTAGAGGTGCTGCGGGCCAAGTCGCCCGAGGTCGTCGAGTCGTGCCGAGCGACGGCGGGGCTGAGCCTGGGGGAGTACACCGCGCTGGCGTTCGCAGGTGCGGTCGACTTCGAGACGGGTTTGCGGCTGGTCCAGCAGCGCGGGATCGCCATGCAGGCTGCGTCGGATGCGGCGCCGAGCGGCATGGTCAGTGTGTTGGGGCTGGAACTGGAGTTGGTCGAGAAGCTGTGTGGCCAGGCGCGTGGACCAAGCGAGGTATTGCAGGTCGCGAATCTGCTCTGCCCCGGGAACATTGCGATTTCGGGCAGCAAAGCGGCTTGCGACCGGGCGGTGGGCATTGCCGAACAACTGGGTGCGATGAAGGCCGTGCCGCTGGCCGTAGCGGGTGCCTTTCATACGCCGTTGATGCAGCCTGCTGTCGAGATGCTGGCGGATGCCTTGAGCGCGGCAACGATCCGACGTCCGCGGATCCCTGTCGTGTCCAATGTCGACGCCCAGGTGCACGAAGACCCCGAAGAAATCCGGCAGTCGCTTATTCAGCAGGTCGTGTCGCCCGTGATGTGGGAGGCCTCGGTGCAGTTGCTGCTCGAACGCGGCTGCGACTTGTTCTACGAGATTGGCCCGGGACGTGTGCTCCGCGGGTTGCTGAAACGCATTAACCGCAAAGTGGCGTGCGAAAGCGTGACGGTGTAGCGCACCCCAGGGAGTATCCGAGCATGTCGTCCGGAGCGTCCGATCGTCCGTTGATCGTGGACTTGAAGGATCAGGTTGCGCTGGTCACTGGCGCATCGCAGGGATTGGGCAAAGCCATCGCGCTGGAACTGGCCCGCAACGGGGCTCGTGTGGCTTGTGTAGCGCGCAGCGCCGAGAAGCTGGCCCAGACGGTGAACGAAATCGTCCAGGCCGGTGGGACCGCCGAGGCTTATGCCTGCGACGTGAAAGACAAAGCGAGCGTCGAACAGGCAGTGGACGGCATCGCGGAAAAGTGGGGGCGCCTGGACATCCTGATTAACAATGCGGGTGTGACGCGCGATACGCTGCTGCCCCGCATGACGGACGACGAGTGGGATGACGTGATCGATACGAACTTGCGCGGCGCGTTCCTGTTTGCCCGGGCGGCATCACGCTACATGATGCGAGCGCGCTACGGGAGGATTGTGAACGTTTCGAGCGTGTCGGGGCTGATCGGCAACCACGGCCAGACAAATTATTCCGCGTCCAAGGCCGGGCTGATCGGCATGTCGCGGAGCCTGAGCCGCGAGTTAGCTGGGCGGAAGGTGACGGTGAACGCCATTTGTCCGGGGTTCATCGAAAGCGAGATGACTCGGACGCTGGGCGATGCCATTCTGGAAGAGGCCAAGAAGCGTATCCCCGCGAAGCGGCTGGGGACGGCCCAGGAAATCGCGACTGCAGTGCTGTTTCTCGCCAGTCCGGCAGCGGCCTACATAACGGGCGCCGTCTTGACGGTCGACGGCGGTATGACGGGTTAATTAAGGCCCCTCTGTAGCCCCTTTTGCTTCCGCAGCCCATTTCCTTGGAAAGAGGGGTTCCCACGTTCTGTCGAACGGGGCATGCGCCCGGCTCCCCAGGTTCTGGCGAACGTGGCTACGGGGCGACGCGCCATACCTTGACCCGTTTTATGGAAATCCTCTATCTTGTGGAACTTGGTTTTTACACGGAAATCAAGTAAGGCCAGGAGCCTGTTCCCCCGCGAGCGTTGGGTGGTTCCGCGGCGTTCCGCTCAAGGCATTGCTTCCTGCCGTTGAGCCTGGACGTTGGACAAGAAAACGGTGGATCTGGGATAGTCTCCAAGCGTTTTTGACGCTATCTAAGGTGTCGGCGCGGCTGAACTCTTGCATTCAACATAGGAGAAGAACACGGTGGCATCTGTTTCCGAGCGAGTCATTGAAATTGTCGCGGATCAGTTGGGTGTGGAGAAAGAGAAGATCACGCGAGACACTTCCTTTGTGAACGATCTGGGGGCTGACTCGCTGGACACGGTCGAGTTGGTGATGGAGCTGGAGGAAGAGTTCGACATCAACATCCCGGACGATGCCGCCGAGAAGATTCAGACTGTGGGTCAGGCGATTGATTTCATTGAAAAAGCACAAGCATCTTAGGTTTCAGCTGAAAGGTCCGGTCCTCGTCGCGACCGATTTGATTCGTTCAGCAGTATCTCGGCTTTCGACTTTGTATTGGTTCGCATGAAACGCCGTGCTGTTATCACCGGGCTGGGCGTCGTCACGTCGCTGAGCTGTAAAGTGGACGATCTGTATGATCGGTGTTGTCGGGGCGAAAGCGGGATCCACCCGTTGCGTCTGTTTGACAGTGCCGACTTCAAGATCAAGTTCGGGGGCGACATCTACAATTGGGACCCTAGTGCGTACATCACTCCGAAGGAGATCAAGCGGGTTGATAGGTTTACCCAGTTTGCCATCGTGTCGGGTGCGGACGCGATTCGGGACTCCGGGCTGGACTTTACGAAAGAAGATCCGTTTCGGTGTGGCGTCGTGCTCGGCTCGGGAATAGGCGGCCTGGGCGAGATTGAAGAGCAGATGTCCAAGCTGTTCGTCAAAGGCCCGGACCGCGTCTCGGCGATGACCGTGCCCAAGATGATGTTGAATGCCGCCGGCGGGCACCTGTCCATTCAGTATGGATTGCGAGGCCCGAACTTTACGGTCGCCACAGCGTGCGCCAGCGCCACCAATGCGATTGGCGACGCGTTCAAGCTGATCCAATACGACGACGCCGATGTCGTGATCACGGGCGGCACCGAAGCGGCCATGACGCGGATGGGACTGAGCGCCTTCCAGAACATCCGCGCGTTATCGGAACGCAACGAGGATCCCTCCCGCGCAAGCCGGCCGTTTGACATGGATCGGGATGGCTTTGTGCTGAGCGAGGGTGCGGGCTTGCTGGTGTTCGAGGAATACGAACACGCACGGCGCCGCGGGGCGCGGATTTACGCCGAAGTCTACGGTTACGGCATGACGGGGGACGCGGGACATATCACTCAGCCCGACGAGCACGGCACGGGGGCAGCCCGCGCAATGGCCAAGGCGCTGCAGGATGCGAAGCTGAATCCGTCGCAGGTCGATTACATCAACGCGCACGGTACGAGTACTCCGCTGGGCGACAAGGCCGAGACGATCGCCGTCAAGCAGGTATTCGGCGAAGACGCCCGCAAAGTGAGCATTTCCAGCACGAAGAGCCAGCTCGGACATTCGCTGGGGGCGAGCGGCGGGATCGAACTGGTCTTGTCGGTTAAGGCCTTGCAGTGCGGTGTCGTGCCCCCCACGATCAATATCCAGACGCCGGACCCCGAGTGCGATTTGGATTACACAGCCAACGTCGCTCGCGAGCGTCGTATTCGCTGTGCGATGAGCAACAGCTTCGGCTTCGGCGGGCACAATGCCTCGGTGGTCTTCGGCGAACTCCGCAACGGCTCCGCCACGTAGCGAACGTCCCGTAACGGAAGTCGCCAGATTTCCGACCGAGGCGTAGCCTTGCTGTTTGCCGGGCTTACGGCACGACTGCGAGATCCTCAAGACGCTCGTGCGAATCCGATGACGGGCTACGGCGTTCGCGTCACTTCGGACGCTTCCACGGGTTCCGGAGCCGGGATCGGTTCCGCGTACGTGTCGGGTCCGGCTGGTCGGTTCGCGACTTCACCGTTGCCCACCGGGTAGGGCACCCGCAGGAGGTAATCAAACGCGGGACCTGGCGAATGCCGAGTACGCTCACGCATGGCCGCATCGGCATAGGCCTTACCCGGCCAAGGGCCTTCGGCGAGCTGTACCTGGTTGAATTCCAGCAACGTTCCCTTGTGGTAATGGACGCTCTTGATGGCCAGCGAGTATTCGAGCAGCGTCCGGAAATAGGCCGACTCCGCGTCGGCCAGCCGTCGCTGTGCGTCGAGCAACAGGTCCAACAACTGGACTTTCTCGCGTTGGTCGGCCCGTAGGTAGCGGGCCTCGAGCGCTTCCAGGTGCTCGCGTGCGGCTCGCCGCCGGTTGTAGTTCGTCTGGGAGGTCGCGTAAGCGCGTTCGACTTCGGCCACCGCGGCGCTCAGATCATGGGCGATATCGCGCTCTGTTTGCTCGAGGATGGCCTTCTCCCGAGCGACCTGGAGTTCCGCGTGACGCACGGCGGCATGGGCGCGCCGCATGCCGATTGGCATGGTCATCTCGACGCCGACCTGCCACTCCTGGAAGTCGCCCGTGGTGAGGTCCTGATAAGCGTTGTCGAAGCGGACCGGTTGGCGCTCGGTCTCAATCAGATCATGTCCCAGACCTCGCCACCGGTAGCGGCCAATTGCGTCGAGCCTCGGGAGTAGGAAATTGCGGCTGGCGACCAGTTCGAGTTCGCGGCGTTCTACTTGCCATTTCTGCCGTCGGATCTCTTCGCGGCGGCATAGCGACTCGATCAGGATTTCGTCCCAGGCAAAGACGACGCGGGCCATCGTCGGTTCATCGCTGGGCCGGATCATGCGGCCGTCGTTGACGGGAACTCCGATCAGGAGTCTCAGGCGGCGCTCCATAGCCTGGACGCCGCTCTGTCCACGCAGGGTCGTGACCCGGACGCGGTCCTGCATGCGGCCGGACAACGCGTTTTGCACTTCCTCTTCGAGACGGAAATACTGTTCCCGGGCGGCCGCTTCTTCTTCGGCCTCGCCGCCACGGCGGCCGGTTTCGGTAAGGGTCTTGATCTGCCGCCAGGTTTCCAATGCCCGATTGCGGGCGGCCATTTTGCTATCGAGGTCGCGATAGGCGAAGTACAGCTCCCAGTAAGCGGTCTCGACGTCATTGACGAGGTTCCGCACGCCGATCTCGAAGTCGGTCAAGCTGATATCCGTGTTGATCCGGGCCAGCAGGACGCCGTTGTACATTCCCGGCACGGCGTTGGGGCCGGCGATGCGGTTGAAGTTGACCCCGGCACCCTGCAGCAAGGGCTGACGGAACTCGCCTTCGAGCTGCACCGTCCAGGGCAAGTTCGGCACGGCGTTGCCCGGTGCGTTGTTGTAGTCGTAATCGAAAATCTTGCGGACCGCGAACGTGCCGCCGGTCGCCGAAGTCTTGTTGATCTCGAACTGG
>JBFWYF010000298.1:0-8178 GCA_050186685.1 Pirellulaceae bacterium | reverse complement strand
TGCCGTCGGCACCGCGTCGCACATGGACCAGTAACAACGGCCAAGTCAGCAAAATGAACTCAGGCGGCGGGCGACAAGCCCGCGCGCCGGAACCACGGAGTGATGCTCATGAGCGCCCATGCCGGAACGGCACCGCGACTCAGCCTGCCAATCTGCAATCACCAACCGCAACCGTACGACGGTCCTTCGAAACAGACCGTCCTGGCGTGGAGACAGCAGTATCTGACGCCCGGCCTGATCACGTATTACCGCGAACCGCTGATGCTGGTCGAAGGCCATCTGCAGTACGTCTGGGACGAAACCGGCAAACGATATCTCGATGGGTTCGCGGGCATCGTCACCATCTCGGTCGGTCATTGCCATCCGGCCGTCGTCGAACGGGTGCGTGAGCAAGTGGGGAGATTGCAGCACACGACGACCATCTATCTCCATCCCACGATCGGTGCCCTGGGAAAACGGTTGGCCGAACACATGCCAGCGGACAGCGGCCTGACGGTCAGTTACTTCACCAATTCGGGAAGCGAGGCGAACGAACTAGCCATCCTGACCGCGCGCGAATTCACGGGCAACACGGACGTCATCTCACTGCGTAACGGCTACCATGGCGGCACCCAGGGCGCTATGGCGTTGACGGCCGTGGGAACCTGGAAGTTCAAGGCTAACCCCTCCGTTGGCGTCAAGCACGCTACGCCAGGCTACTGCTACCGTTGTCCCTACGGACTGCAGTATCCCGGATGCGATTTGAAATGTGCCCGAGACGTCGCAGCGCTCATCCGGCACGAAACGTCTGGCGAAGTCGCCTGTTTTATCGGCGAACCCATTCAAGGCGTGGGAGGCGTGGTGACGCCTCCCCCGGAATACTTCCAGATCGTCTACGACATCGTGCGCCGGCAAGGGGGCGTGTGCATCGCCGACGAGGTACAGACAGGGCTGGGACGGACCGGCTCCGCCTTCTGGGGGTTCGAGAACTGGGGCGTCGTGCCGGACCTCGTCACCATGGCCAAGGGCCTGGGCAATGGCGTGCCCCTGGCTGCGTGCGTGACGCGTCCCGAGTTGGCCGGCGTCATGAGCCGGCGACTGCACTTCAACACGTTTGGCGGCAATCCCGTCAGCGTGACGCAGGGTCTGGCAACGCTCGAAACCATTGACCACGAGCAGCTGATGCAAAACGCCTTGGGGGTGGGCAACCACCTGCGGCAGCGGCTGCTTGCACTGCAGGAGCGTCAACCGTGGATCGGCGAAGTGCGGGGAATGGGGCTGATGCTGGGTGTCGAGCTGGTCCGTGACCGGCACACGCGCGAACCGGCCACGGCGGAAACGGGCGAAGTACTCGAGCTCGCGCGCGACCGGGGCCTGCTTCTCGGCAAGGCCGGCCTGTACGGAAACGTGCTGCGCATCAAGCCGCCGTTATGCATCACCCAGGACGACGCCGACTTCCTTGCCGACTGCCTGGACGACGTATTGGGCCACCTGCAGCGCCCCTGACCGGGTCTGTGCCGTTCAGGCGGGCATGTACGAGGCAGCGGCTTCCCAGTTCGCCACCGGCGCCGCCGTCGGAGGCTGAGCGGGCGACTCGCTGTACGGCCCAGGACATCCGTGGCAGTCGCCGAAACTGATGCCCATCGCCCGCGCGGCTCGAACGGTCGTTCCCTGCGGATCGACGCACGACAGACGGTGGACGGCCTCCACGATGCGGACGCTTTCGATCGATGGCGGACGGTAGCAGACCATCTCGCCTAGACGCCGCTCGATAATCAGACGCACGGCGTGCGAACCAAACTGGGTGGCGAGCACACGGTCGAAGGTGGTCGGCGGTCCGCCGCGCTGGAGATGTCCGAGCACCACGACACGGGTCTCGCGTCCGAGACGGCGCTCGATCTCGAAAGCAACCACATTGCCGATTCCACCCAGACGCGTTTGCCGGGATTCCTGGCGACGTTCCGCAGTGACGAGCCCCTTGTCGGGCAACTCGGCACCCTCGGCAACCACGATCAACGTGAACCGCTTGCCCCGCCGTTCCCGTTCGAGAATCTTGGCGCAAACGTGATCGAAAGACCAGGGAATTTCGGGCAAGAGGATGACATCGCCACCTCCGGCAATCCCCGAGTGCAGTGCGATCCAGCCCGCGTGCCGCCCCATGACTTCCAGAACCATGATTCGCTCGTGACTCGCCGCGGTCGTATGCAGCCGGTCCAGCGCGTCCGTGGCACAGCTGACCGCGCTGTCGAAGCCAAACGTGAAGGCCGTAGCGGACAGGTCGTTGTCGATTGTCTTGGGGACGCCGACGACCGGAATACCATGCTCGTGAAACTGCTGCGCGATGGCCAGCGAACCGTCTCCCCCGACGCAGATCAGCCCGCACAGCTGCAGCTGCTCGCAGGTCGCTCGGACGCCGTCGATCAGGGCGGGCTCCAGTTCCACACGGTCGTGCACTCCCACGGTGGCGGCGAACCGACCTTTGTTCGTCGAGCCGAGGATCGTGCCCCCTTGGTTCAGGATCCCCGTTGTGTTCTTGTAGTTCAGCGGCACATAGCAAACCGGATCGACCAGGCCCTCGTAGCCTTTCAGAAACCCGATCATTTCATATCCGTGCCGATCCGCCGTCTTGACGGCACCGCGGATGACCGCGTTCAGTCCCGGGCAATCTCCGCCTGACGTCAGAATACCGATTCGTTGGGCCGCTCGTGTCATATGCTTGGTCCTTGGAGTCGCCGAACTTCGGCTGCCGCAGCCGCTCGTTCGCGGTGTTCACATTCGCTGTACTAAGGTACGTCGACGGGAGCCGTGGTTGGACGAAATGGCGCGACGGCGCGCCGAGGCGAGCACCCGGTAGGTCGCAAATCCGACATGGACCGCGCGACCGACCTCGCAAGGACTCCGGCCATGTCCGGATGCTCGATGCCGCGCGCACCAAGCAGCGGGGGATGTCGGTGAGCGAACCGAGGGGCTTAAAATGACGCGGAATGCCTGGCACGCCGCCACGCCGCCGAGGACCCCGCCCTTTCCGACCGCAACACCGCCTTCCTATCAGGCCACCGTTGATCCGGGGCCATGCCGATCATGACGGATACATCTTCGTTGCAGCGTCTTGCCGGGGAGTTTCAAACAGCGGAAGCGGCCATCCGGCAAGGGGGCGGACCCGACGCGATTACCCGGCAACACGCTAAATCCCGCTGGACGGCTCGCGAACGGATCGCGCGGCTGATTGACGCGGCATCCCCGCAGCTCGAGATCGGACTGTGGTCGGCTTATGGCATGTATGCGGATTGGGGCGGATGTCCCAGCGCCGGCGTGGTCACGTGCGTGGCCAAGATCGCCGGCCGGAGCCACATGATCATTGCCAACGACGCAACCGTGAAAGCCGGCGCCTTTTTTCCGGCCACGACGAAAAAGGTGCTGCGCGCCCAGCGGATCGCCTGGCAAAACCGGCTGCCGCTCGTGTACCTCGTCGACTCGGCGGGCGTCTTCCTGCCCCTGCAAGAGGACGTGTTTCCCGATGAAGACGACTTTGGGCGGATCTTCCGCAACAACTCCGTGCTGTCCGCGGCCGGCATTCCCCAGATCGCGGCCATCATGGGCAACTGCGTGGCGGGAGGAGGCTACCTGCCGGTGCTGTGCGATAAACTGCTGATGACCGAAGGCTCGGGACTCTATCTAGCGGGTCCGGCGCTCGTGAAGAGCGCCATCGGGCAGCAGGTATCGAGCGAAGAGCTGGGCGGAGCCCAGATGCATGCGTCGGTGAGCGGCACCATCGACTACCGGGAACCGAACGACGAGGCATGCGTGGAGCGGATCCGGCGGCTGGCCGCCACCAGCGGAGATCCGACCGCCGCCGCGGCCCCTTTTCGGCGGCTGCCGTCCGTTCCTCCACGGCGATCTCCGGACGAAGTCTACGCATTGGTCGATGCCGATCCCCGGCGCGAATACGAAGTGCGCGATGTGCTCGAAACACTGGTCGATCGCGATTCGTGGGACGAGTACAAGGCGGAATTCGGTCCCACGCTGGTCTGCGGGACGGCACGCATCGACGGCTATCCCGTCGGGATCGTCGCCAACCAGCACCATCGGATTCGCACCGCGATCGGCGAGTACCAGTTCGGCGGCGTCTTGTACGTGGACAGCGCCGAGAAGGCCGCCCGCTTCGTGACCAACTGCAACCAGGACTGGCTTCCGCTGATCTTTCTCCAGGATGTCAACGGATTCATGGTGGGACGTGACGCCGAGCGTGCGGGCATCATCAAGGCCGGTGCTCGCCTGGTGCACGCCGTCAGCAACTCCCGAGTGCCGAAGGTGACCGTGCTGATCGGAGGCTCGTTCGGCGCAGGAAACTATGCTTTGTGCGGCAAGGCCTTTGATCCTCGCTTTATCTTCGCGTGGCCGAACGCGCGGTGCGCCGTCATGGGCGCCGACCAAGCCACGTCGACGCTGCTCGATATCACCGTCAAGAGCCTCGAACGATCGGGGCATCCGGTGGATGCTGCGGAGCTCTCCGCGCTGCGGGACCGCGTCCGCGAGGACTACGAACGCCAGTCGGACGTGCGCTACGGGGCGGCTCGCGGCTGGGTCGATGCCATCGTAGCGCCGGCCAATATGCGGGCGGTTCTCGCCCACTGCCTGGAAATCGTCACCCGGACGCCGGTGAGCGGGTTTGCCTGCTAGAACTCCGTTCCGTGTCTGACTCTCGCGCGGACTAGCGCCCGGTCTCACGATCCAACTTATCGGCTACTGTTCCCAGACGACATTTTCGCCTCCTCGTGGCGTCGACATGCCCTCGAGGAAATCGCTGATAAAAATGTCGTTGATGAAGGCCACGCGCTGGCTGACCATCACGACGTGGGCGCCGCGGGGATGCAGACTGCCGATCTCGCCAGTACCTCCATTCACCGCGAACTTCATGCGGCGGGCGATCAGATCCTGCGGCTTTTGCCAAGGGGCGCCGGCGCCGGGCACTTCCGCGACAAGAATAGTCGCATCGGGGTCGTCGGTAATGTCGGCGGTGCGGCTGGTGGTGTCGCCGGGAAAAAGCGTATTGGGCCCGACCAGCACCATGTAGTTGGTCTCGCCCGCGGCAAGCGCCGAGGGATCCGCCGGACAGGTGAAGACGTCGGGCATGCGGAGTTGCAGGTTATGAGCGCTGTCCCATGGTTCCTCGAAGCGGTACTGCGCGTACAGCCCCTGCTCGCCGAGCTGCGGGAGGATGAGCACGCGCCAGCTGTGCATCGGCTTTCCCTTGAGATCCACAAGATACGCGGGAGGCAGAGAACCATGTTCGACCTCGTATTGGCGAAGTGCCTCGGCAATGCGGAGTAGATTCGAGCGGCATTGGAGGCGGTGCCAATGGGCCGTGATTCCGCGGAACGACGGCGCGGCAAGCCTGACGAAGAAGGCACACACGAGCGACGAGGCGAGGATTCCCACAATTACGACGACTGCGACCGTCCGGGGCCCCTGCACATGGCGGCGTGATCGTTTCGATTCACCCGTCGCTACCGAGAGACTGCCATCGGGCAGGATGCTCGGGACGGCAATGACCTTGCCACATCCAGCGCAGGGCCCCGACTGACCGGAAAATTCGTCGTCGACCAGCGTTTCCAAGCCACAATGGGGGCAGCGGAAGAGCAGAGGCATGGCGAGTGCTCGTCACCGGGACCAGGCTCCCGGCGGCCAGCGGTGGCCCGGGACACCCGGCAGCCGGTCAGGTCGTGCGAACTTCCCGGACGACGGCGCGAAACTGCGCCGCCAGCTGTTCAATGCGGCCGAAATCGCCCTTCTCGACGGTCTTCGATTCGACCAGCGAACCACCCACACCCAACGCGCAGGCGCCGGCGCGAAGGTAATCGGCGGCATTCTTCAAGTCGACTCCTCCAGTTGGCATCAGCGGAATGTGCGGCAGAGGACCGTGCAGGGCCTTCAAATATCCGGGCCCGCCTACGTCGCACGGAAAGACTTTGACCACGTCGGCACCGGCCTCGAAAGCGGTCACCACCTCGGTCGGCGTAAAGGCCCCGGGCATGGCGAGTTTTCCGTACCGCCGGCACATGCGGATCACTTCCACATTCGTGCTCGGCGACACAAGGAACTCCGCCCCCGCCAGCAATGCGGATCGTGCCGTTTCCGTGTCGAGCACCGTGCCGGCGCCTAGTAGAATCTGGTCGCCCAACTCGTCGGCAACCCGTTCCAGAACGCGTACCGCCCGTGGGACCGTGAAGGTCACTTCCATCACTTCGACGCCGCCGGCCAGCAGTGCCCGAGCCACGTCCACCAGCTGCTCGTCGCTGTTTGCCCGGATCACCGCGACAATCCCACTCTCCAAGACTCGGGCCAGATGTTGCTGTTTTGCCATGCAAGGTATTCCAAAAGAACTGCCGACTGGACATCCTGGACTCGACCTGGGGCGTGTGCATAATATTCGATGCTCTCGTGTCGGCAAACCCTGGTGAAATGTACGGCTTCTCTGCGGTCCCCGATTGATGAGGCAGTTTCTTCTAACCACGCCCGCTCAGATCGTGATCTGGCTTTCCGTTCTTGCGATCCTTGTCGCGATTGGCGGCTTTATCGTGGGAAGGTTTCGCGGTCGCTCCGACGATGAGCGCCTGACAGCAAATGAGTTGCTGACGAATTTCCGAGAAATGCATCACCGGGGTGACATCGGGGACTCGGAATTCCGAAACATAAAAACGGTGCTCGGAACGAAGCTCCAAAGGGAGTTAAACGTTTCCGTGAACGAGGGTTCGGCGCAACAGCAGGATTCGCACGGTAATCCGCAGGGGCCGAATTGTGCCGATCGCTCCGACGCTTAGGTGTGTGGGCGGCTGGGAAAGCCAACGACGTGTACGCTCGAACACTGTGGAAAGGATTCCCGTATGGACAATGGCCATGCCGACTGTCCGCGAGCTTGGCAACTTGGTGCAATGGATCTGGCCTCTACGTGAGGTCACTCGGGAGTCCAGAGGAGGGTAAATGAACATGCCTGGTGGAAAAGACTTAGGAACCGGCCGTCGGGGTGGCACGACCAAGAAGAACGCCTTCTGTTCTTTTTGCCGGAAAAGCTATCGAGACGTCGGGCCTTTGGTGGAGGGTCCCGGCGATGTGTATATCTGCGGCGAGTGTATTGACCTTTGTCACTCGATACTCGAGCAGGAACAGCGCCGCCGTGGTCCGGAAAAGCAACTTTTCCGCGAGATTCCCACACCGCGGGAAATCGTGGGGCATCTCGATCAGTACGTCATCGGCCAGACCGCCAGCAAACGCGTGCTGGCCGTCGCCGTGCACAACCACTACAAACGGTTGAATCACGGTCACAAAGGCTCCGATGTCGAAATCGAGAAATCGAACATCCTGCTGATCGGGCCGACTGGGTCCGGCAAGACGCTGCTGGCTCGCACGCTGGCGCGGATCCTGAACGTGCCGTTCGCCATCGGCGACGCTACCACGCTCACCGAAGCGGGCTACGTCGGCGAGGATGTCGAAAATCTGCTGTTAAAGCTGCTGCACTCCGCAGACTTTGACATCGAGGCCGCTCAGCGCGGCATCATTTACATCGACGAGATCGACAAGATCGGCAAGACCAGCCACAACGTGTCGATCACGCGCGACGTGTCGGGAGAAGGCGTCCAGCAGGCCTTGCTCAAGATGCTGGAAGGAACCGTCGCCAATGTGCCGCCCCAAGGCGGGCGGAAGCACCCGGAGCAGCAGTACATCCAGATTGACACGACCAATATCCTGTTCATCTGCGGTGGCACGTTTGTCGGCCTCGAGGAGATTGTACGACGCCGGCTCGGCACACGCCGACTCGGTTTCGGCCAGGGCATGACGACCAAGAGCGAAGCGCCGCTCGAGGAAGTGCTCGCCCAGATTGCGACGGAAGATATCCTCGAGTTCGGCATGATTCCCGAATTCGTCGGGCGTCTGCCGGTCATTTCGACGCTCGCCCCGCTGGATCTCGACGGTTTGATCCGGGTCCTCAAGGAACCCCGGAACTCGCTGGTCAAGCAGTACCAGACGCTGTTCGAGATGGAGGGCTGCACGCTCGAGTTCACCGACGATGCCCTCAAGGCCATCGCCGATCGAGCTCACGAACGGGGCACCGGTGCCCGCGGCCTGCGAGCCATCATGGAAGAGGTCATGTTGGACATTATGTTCGAGCTGCCCGATCAGCCGAAGGGAAGCACCTACATG
>JBFWYF010000297.1:0-8187 GCA_050186685.1 Pirellulaceae bacterium | reverse complement strand
AACTGACGCACGACTATCTGGTGCATTCACTGCGGGACTGGCTGACTCGCAAGCAGAAGGAGACTCGCAAGGGTCGGGCGGAACTCAAACTCTTCGATACGTCCGTGACATGGAACGCCAAACCGGAAAACCGTTTCCTGCCGTCATGGTGGGAACATCTCACGATCCGACTGTTAACCGACAAGAAAAAGTGGACTGAGCCGCAGCGGAAGATGATGGGCAAGGCGGGGCGTGTGCATGGCCTGCGTTCGGCTCTCGTGCTTATAGCGTTGGTTGCCGTGGTCTTGGGCGGTGTGACCACTCGTAACACCGCCAACGAACGGCAACGAGACGCCGAAGCGACTCGGATTGTCGAGGGGCTGTTGCAAGCAGACACTTCGCAGGTCAAGACGATCATCGGGAATTTGAGCGACTATCGAGAATATGCCAACGACGATCTGGGCAAGGCGTTTACCGAGTCGCCCGATGATTCCAACGCCAAGCTCCATGTGGCCTTGGCGATGCTGCCGGATGACAAGTCGGTGCTACCGTTTCTCAAGGATCGGCTGCTGACGGTCACGCCGATGCAGTTTGAGCATGTGCGTGATCTGCTGAAAGACGACAAGCATGAACTGGTTGCCTCTTATTGGGAGACGGCCAAAACAGGTGAAACTCCCGCTCTGCGTTTTCAGGCGGCTTGTGCCTTGGCGAATTACGATCCCGACAACGAGCATTGGCAGGACCAGCAGTTTGTCAAGTTCATTGCCGGTCATCTGGTGGGGGTGAATCCTTCGGACTTGCTGCCTTGGCGAAATGCCCTGCGTCCCGTCTATGCCCATCTCACCGGCCCACTTGCGGCAATCTACCGTGATGCCAAGCAGGGTGAGCAGGTCCGTGGTTTCGCCACCGACACACTGGCCGATTATCTGAGCGACGATGCCGGGGGGCTGTTTGATCTGTTGGCCGACGCCAACGAAAAACAGTTTGCTCCAATGTTCGGCAAGCTCTCCGACCATCGGGAGAGAGCCATCTCGCTTGGCAATGCCGAAGTGAGCAAGACGCCTGACAAGGAGGCCAGCGAAGACGACAAGGAAGCGTTGGCGATGCGTCAGGCCAACGCCACTGTGATGCTGCTGCGAATGGATGCCGCCGAAAACGTCTGGCCGCTGCTCAAGCACAGCCCCGATCCCCGTGTCCGCAGCTACATCATCCATTGGCTCGGTCCACGGGGCGGCGATCCGCAGGCGATCATCGCTCGCTACGAGCAGGAAACGGATGTCACGATCAAGCGAGCCTTGCTGCTGTGTCTGGGTGAGTTCGAGTTGGCAGATTCCGACCAGCGGCCAGTGATCGAGCAACTGCTAGAGGTTTACCGCAGCGATCCTGATGCGGGGCTGCACGGTGCCGCCGAATGGCTGCTGCGTCAGTGGAAGCAGGGCGAGCAACTGGCTGCCATCGACAAGGAGTTGCAGCAGAAGGAGGACGAGCTTGTTGCCGCCAAGGACCAAAAGCGGCAATGGTATGTCAACACACAGGGGCAGACGTTTGTGATTCTCGATGCCGGTGAATTCCAGATGGGTTCACCGGACTGGGAGGCGGGACGGCTTCCGACTGAGAGCTTACATCGACGCCAGATCGGCAGGCGGATTGCGATTTCCACCAAGGAAGTGACGAGGGCGCAGTGGCGAGTGTTTTCCACGTCGCAAAAAGGAAAAGTCTGGCCTGCGGATCGGGAGCAACTGAACTCCCAAATCCGCACGGACGATTCTCCGATGGTGGCGATGACGTGGTATGAAGCGGCTTGGTACTGCAACTGGTTGAGCGAGCAGGAGGGGATTCCCGAGGACCAGTGGTGTTACGAGCCGAACGACAAAGGGCAATACGGTCCCGGCATGCAGGCCAAGGAAAAGTTCTGGGAATTGAGCGGGTATCGCTTGCCGACGGAAGCGGAATGGGAATTTGCCTGTCGAGCGGGAACCAGCAGCACTCGGTATTACGGCGTCACAGACGCACTGCTGCCCCGCTACGCTTGGTATCTGGCCAACGACGACAATCACACCCATCCCGTGGCGAGTTTGAAACCAAACGACTTTGGTTTGTTTGATATGCAGGGCAACGCCTATGAATGGTGTTACGATGCCGTCAGTTATCGAAGGTCTAAGGACGGTGAGGCGGTGGGAGATGCACCGCCTGTGGCAAGTGTCGAGGATGCTCAAAGCCGTGCGTTGCGTGGCGGTGCGTTCCTCTATCCTACGTCGCTCGTCCGTTCGGCCTGCCGTACCTTCTACCTGCCGGTCGACCGTAACATCCAATTCGGTTATCGCCCGGCCAGAACATACCACTCATCTCCTTAACGCCTTTACCCCCTTACCCGCCGCAGGCGGGTCGAAATTTGAAAATCGCTGTCTGTCGTCTTCCGAACTCTCAATTCGCTCGCCGAATTCCGAATTCGCCCAAGAGAGAATAGAGAGCCTCATGCCGCCATCACCAACCGCACAACATCGCCGTCCCACTCGGTGACGGAGGTGAGAAAAAGTTCAACTGGGCCTCTGAACTCTCGACTATCGAAAGAAACGAGCCGTTCGGCCAAAAGTTCGAACGACTTTCTCTTTTTCAGGACTAGGCTTTGTCAGAAAAGTCAGTTTGTGGCCAGTCGAAGATAACGATGGATGCATGCCATCTTAAGCATTCCTGCGTAGTTCATCGCGGTTTTTTCGAATCGAGAGAAGATTCGTCGACTCTCTTTTAACCAGCCAATCAGACGTTCGATGATGTTACGATCTCGATAGGATGCCGCATCAAATGGAACACCCCCGGCGTCTCGATCTTCGTTTGATTTGGACGGAATCACGGGCGCAATTCCAAGCTGCATCAGCACATCATCGATCCATTGAGCGCGATAGCCCTTGTCGCCGGCCAGCTTTTCCGGCCACGCGACTGGATGCCCTTCCAAATCCACCACATCGAGATCAGCATTGTGCAAAAGCGGTTCGACAGCCTGCGACTCATGCACCTGACCGGCTGTCAGTTCAAATGTCAGCGGATGGCCTTCGTTGTCGGAGAGCAAGTGGATTTTCGTGGTTAAACCGCCTCGCGAACGGCCGATCGCGTGATCTTCTGGTTCCCGTGGGTCCCCTTTTTTCCACCGCCCGATGCACATCGAGCGGCTCGAACGATGGTTCCATCCACATGCCAGAGCTCTTCGCCAATCAGCCCGGCATCAACAAACGTCGATCGCAACCGGTTCAGGATTTCGTCCAGAAGTCCATTGGAATTCCAGGTATCAAACAGATCCCATACCGTCCCCCATTTGCCAAATTCCTCTGGCAGATCTCGCCATGGAGCGCCGGTTCGAAGAATCCACAAGATTCCATTCATCACCACACGGCGATTCAACTGCGGACGACCGGTCGATTTCGGGGCCGGGAAAAGATCAGCGATGAGCTCCCACTGCTCATCTGTCATCGTATGACGTGTCATCTCGCAACTCCTTCTGCAAGAATCAACGCACTTCAATTAACTCACTGATTCCTTTCAAGACCAGTTTTCTGACAAAGCCTAGACTTACGTCGCTTGTCCGTCGGTTCAAACAATAAGCCGCGATGGATGCGTCAAATGGTTCTCGTGACGTAACTTATTTGCTGACAATCGGTTGCCGGGTTCAAATCCGGCTGCCCGGTTTCACGTTTGACGACCTTCTCGCGTAACCAGTTGACATCTGGACGGTGTAGCGAGTTTCCCTCGCCGACGCATCTGGTCTCCGCGCAGGCAAAGGCGCATTTTTTCCAGCGCTGACTGCGCCTTTCGTCAGTCGATTACGCCTAATACATCGGAGGACCAAACCGATGAATGAACTCGACCTTTTTGCCGCCGCCATCGCGATCGACGATCAACCGGAACGCGATGCTCTGTTGGATCGCGAATGTTCCGGCCAACCGGAGTTGCGCAAGCGTCTCGATCTGCTGCTCGATCAACACGCTCGCTCGCATCAGTTGTTGGATCGTCCCAACGGCACGGACCGGAATGAAGTGACAGCTCTAATGCCGGGCTCGTCCCTTACGGGCACGGTCATCGCGGGGCGGTACAAGCTGCTGGAACAGATCGGCGACGGCGGCATGGGCACCGTCTGGATGGCCGAACAGCGGGAGCCGGTCAAGCGGCTCGTCGCGGTCAAGTTGATCAAGCCCGGCATGGACTCGAAGGCGGTGCTGGCTCGCTTCGAGGCTGAGCGGCAGGCACTCGCATTGATGGACCATCCCAACATTGCCAAGGTCCACGACGCCGGGACCGACGAGAACGGCCGGCCGTACTTTGTCATGGAGCTGGTCAAAGGCCTACCGCTCACCGAGTATTGCGATGCCCGCAAGCTGACCGTCAACGAACGGCTCCACCTTTTCGTGCAGATCTGCTCGGCGGTGCAGCACGCGCACCAGAAGGCGGTCATCCACCGCGACCTGAAGCCGACGAACGTCCTCGTGACCGAACACGACGGCAAGCCGGTGCCGAAGGTGATCGACTTCGGGCTTGCCAAAGCCCTCAACGCATCGCAAATGCTCACCGAACGGACGCTGCACACGGCATACGGCACGGTTGTCGGCACGCCGCTCTATATGGCCCCGGAGCAGGTCGGCATCAACGCTCTGGACGTGGACACGCGGACGGACATCTATGCCCTGGGCGTGATTCTCTATGAACTGTTGACCGGCACGACACCGCTGGAGAAGGCTCGCTTCAAGGAGGCGGCCTGGGAGGAAGTGAAGCGGCTGATTCGGGAGGATGAGCCACCCAGGCCGAGCACGCGATTATCCTCCGACAAGACCCTGGCGAGCCTGGCCGCGAGCCGGCAGGTGGACCCCGCGCAACTTCCGCGGCTTGTGCGCGGGGAACTTGACTGGATCGTGATGAAGGCGCTCGACAAAGACCGCGCACGCCGCTACGAGACAGCAAATGGTCTGGCGAAGGACGTGCAGCGGTACCTGGCCGGTGATGCGGTGGAGGCGTGCCCGCCGACGTTGGGCTATCGACTGCGGAAGGTGTATCGACGGAACCGCACCGCCGTACTGACCACTGCTTCGTTTGCCGCGGTGCTGTTGGTTGCGACGGTCGTGAGTCTGGCCTTTGGCATCCTGGCAAGACAGGCGGAAAGCAGAGCGAAAACGCAGGAACAAGTCGCTCAAGCCAGCGCGATAAAGTCCGCGAAGAACGAGGCGGCCGCCCAGGACGCTCTGAAAGCCGAGAAGACCGCGAGTGAAAAGCTCGCCAAGCTGGACTATTCGCGCTCGATCCAACTCGCTCATCAGCGGTGGAACGAGGACAGTTTCCGGCAAGCTCTTCAGCTTCTTGAGGGGACCCGGCCGGAGTTTCGCGATTGGGAGTATCACTATCTGAGCCGACTCTTTCATGGCGAACGACTCAGCGTGAAGGGACCAGACATCCTGCAATCCGCGAACGCGAAATACACACCGGACGGGTCCCACTTCCTCACCGGAGGTACGTTGTCAGGAGGGCGCTGGGGCGGGACGATGATTCTCTGGGACGCCCGCACTGGCGCGCAGCGGAAGACGTTTACACGCGAAGGCAAGCTGAACAAGGACCCCAAGTTGAATCGTGCCGGGACTCGAATCCTGGCAGCCTACAACAACGAGAAAATCTCCGACCTTGTGGAATGGGACATCGAGACAGGGGAGGCCAAAACCTTACTGAATGGATACCAGGGGTCGATCTTCGACGCGTCCTACAGCCCAGACGAGACCCGGATCGTCATGACCCTGGGGACGCAAAACCTTGGCGAATCTGCATCCGTCGAAGTGCTGGATGTGAAGACCGGCGAACGTTACGTGCTGTTGGAGCCAAGTGACGAAAGTGTGTTTTCCGTCTCCTACAGTCCTGACGGATCAAAGATCCTGATCACGGGGAGCGGTCGGCCGGCGAACATCAGGCTCGTCGACGTCGCGAACCGAAAGCTTCTGCCCTGGACGCCCGAAGCGTTGTCAGCCGGGGGCTGCTTCGCCGAATTCAGCCCGGACGGCCAGCGAATCCTCGGCTTCGTGATGAATTCGACTGAACCGAGTGTCGCGGTGTGGGACGCCCAAACCGGCAAACGACAGATTACGCTCCCGAATAAGCAGAATTCGCTCCGGATTGCGGCGTTTAGTCCCGATGGCAAGAAGATCGTTACCTGCGGGTATTACGATGGCCTCATTACGATCTGGGATGCGGCGTCGGCAGAGGTAATCAGGCAATTCAAAGGACATGAGAGTTACGTATTGTCCGCCGTCTTCAGCCCCGATGGCCGGCAGATTCTCTCTGCGGACATCGAAGAGATCGTCAAGGTGTGGGATCTGGACGCCGGGACTAAACCCATCCCGCTCCCCAGGCATGTCGCCCGGTTCAACCGCGCCTTCGCACCAGACCGGAGCTGGATCGCCGCGAATACGCCTGATGGAAGAGATATCGCATTCTATGACACGAGGACCGGGGCGCAAATCAAGAGGTTTCATGTCGACGGCGAGAACCATGACGAGTTTGCGCTCTCCCGCGACGGCACACGGATGGCGACCGCTAGTTGGTCGGCAGACACAGAAGGCAAGAGCACGTCGCGGACCCGCATCTGGGATACGGCCACCGAAAAACCCATCCGCGATTTGTCGAAAGTTGGCGGAGGATGGCCGTATTTCGCATTCAGCCCTGACGGCCAGACCCTGGCCGTGAATAGCTCGGAAGGTATCCAGCTCTTCCGTGTCAAGACCGGCGATCTCATTCGAACGCTCGACGGTTTTCAAAGGGGCCAGCGCTATGTGCACTTCAGCCCGGATGGACGGCTGATCGTGGCAAGTGGCGGTGAGGACACTAGCGTGCGGTTATGGGAAGCGGAAAACGGAAAGGAGCTTCCGCCCTTCAAAGGGCACCACACGAAGTCGGAAGTGGGACCGTTCTCGCAGATGGGGAATGCCGTCTTCAGTCCGGATGGAACCAGGATCGCGTCGATCGGGAATGGCAAGACTTTCATCTGGGATGTGTCCACCCGTGAAGTGCTCGTGACACTCAACGGCCTCACGGACGGTAATACAGTCGCCTTCAGCCTCAACGGCAAGCGTGTGATCACCGGCAATTTGCGCGGGATCACGCTCTGGGATGCGGAAACGGGCCAGGAGTTGCTGTCAATCAAGGGGCGAAATCTTACCCCCTGGGGACATGCGGCGATGTTCAGTCCGGACGGCGCGCTGATTCCCCTCCTCACGAACGAGGGCCTTGAGTTCCTCGACGGGCGACCGCTCTCGAAAGATACTGAAACCAACCGATGACCGACGTCACGCAACTCCTCGAAGCCGCCAACCGTGGCGACCAGCAGGCCGCCGCGGAGTTGCTTCCGCTGGTCTATGACGAGCTGCGGAAGCTGGCCTCGGCAAAAATGGCTCAGGAAAAACCGGGACACACGCTTGAGGCGACGGCCCTGGTGCATGAGGCCTACCTGCGATTGACCGGCAGCAGATCCTACGAATCCCAAAGCCATTTCCTGCGTGCTGCGGCCGAATCGATGCGGCGAATCCTCATCGATCACGCCCGCGCCCGCAATGCCGCCAAACGCGGAGGACAAGGCCACCGAGTCGAACTGGAATCGGACTGCCTGGCGATCACCCCGGATGGCAGCAACCTCGAAGCGCTGGACGAGGCACTGTCGAGATTGGCCATCGAATATCCACAACAAGCCGAATTGGTGCAGCTTCGGTACTTCGGCGGCCTGACGCTCGAACAGTGCGCCGAAGCGCTTGGTGTGTCCGCCCGCACCGCGGACACCTGGTGGGCTTACGCCCGCGCCTGGTTGGCCGTCGAGCTTGGCAAGTCCTAACGGACGGCGTTTGTGGGAAATCGACAACACCGGCACCGACCGCGCCTTTCCAAAGCCCGACTCGGCCAACAGTACAACCAGTTGGGGTTGTCGGGCCAGCCGTACCGACCGGGGTCAAAAGTGCAAAGCTGGGAGAGTTCAGGCAGGCGACGAGCAGACCATAAGTCCTAGTGCGACAACGCCCATCTCATGCGACATGGCTCCGACACCGGCGCGAAAAAGTCCTATTGGCGTCTTGTCACCCCGACTTTGAACGCTGAGCGGCCCGTGGCATACCTTTGCACGAGCCGCTTGTCGTTTGTTGGCAACGGTTTACGATTGAACTGCAGTCGATACGATGAAGTTCAAAACATTCGCCA
>JBFWYF010000296.1:0-8191 GCA_050186685.1 Pirellulaceae bacterium | reverse complement strand
CCTTGCCCGGCAATGTCGGGTGCCGAACCATGGGCCGGCTGAAACACAGCCGATCGCTCGCCCACGTCCGCGGATGGAGCGACGCCCATTCCACCCACGATGCCAGCGGCGAGGTCGCTGAGGATGTCGCCGAACATATTCTCGGTGACCAGGACATCGAACTGCTGTGGGTGGCGGACCAGGTACAAGGCCGCCGCATCGACGTAGATGCGATCGGTCCGCACGTCGGGATACTCGAGCGCCGTTTCGTCGAATATTTCGCGAAAAAACACCATGGACGGAAGCACGTTCGCCTTGTCGACCAGCGTGACATGGCGGCGGCGCTGTCGGGCTGCGTCGAAAGCGGCTCGGCAGATCCGTTGAGCGCCGCGGCGCGAGATCCGCAGGGTATCCGTGGCCACGTCCGCTCCGGCAGGGCGAGGCACGAGTCGCGTCGAGAATAACCCTTCGCAGTTTTCCCGTACGATCAGCAGGTCGATGGCGCTCGCCGCCAGACTCTTCAGCGGGCTGTCGGCGGGATGCAACAATCGCACCGGACGGAGGCCGCAGTACAGATCCAGTTGTTCCCGCAGGTCAAGCTGCGGCGCCATTTCCCGCCCGTCCGGCCAGCGCACGTGAGGCAGGCCCATGGCGCCCAGCAACACGGCGTCAGCCGTCCGGCAGGCGTCTAGTGCGGCGGCTGGCAGCGGATTCCCCGAGCGCAGGAACTCGCCGGCCCCCACCGCGTGCTCCGTGAACTCGAGCCGGACGGTATGAAAGGAACGAGCAACCTCGTGGACGATCTGCAGTCCGGCGGCCGTCACATCGACGCCGATGCCATCGCCGGGCAGCACGGCAATCTGAAAAGTCTGGAGCGGCACGCGAGTTGGTTCCCACTCAGTTCGACGGATCGTACGAGATCATAACAGTGGGAGGAGCCTCCGGAATAGCCGGGCCGCCCGGACCCGCCGGGTTGTCTCCGGCCGGCTCATCGGGCGTAAGCGGCGCGTCGCGCAGCCATTCCAGCGGGACCGAGGGGGGCAAGGGAAGCAGCTCCGCGTCGCTGCGCTCGATCTGGTCCAGCGGCAGATCGATCCATTGTCCGTTCTCGTCGATCACCATGATGCCCAGGTCGCGGAGCAAGGCCATCCGCGTCGCGTGGTAGTTCAGCCACACGCTCATGAAATTGTTCTGCGTGTTACGCAAGTCGGACAGAGCGGTAAGCAGGTTCAACGACGCGGTCGGGCCGAACTGCGCCGGGGGCTGACCCGGCTGCGGCGGCGGTACCGGCTCGTTGAACTGCTCCTGGGTCAGATCCACACGGCGGATGGAGATCGCCATCGCCCGCCGCTGGATCTCGAGGTTCGTCCGCAGCTGATCCAACCGGCGAAGCGTCTGACGCAGGGACAGATGGATCGAATCGCGAAACTGAATGAACTGCCGGCGGTCCTGCTGATACGAGATCAGCGATTGGCGGTAGTTGTTGCGTTCCAGCAACCGAGTCAACGGCGCGTCGAACTGCAAGCCCGCCGTCAAAATGCCCGTCTTGCCCCGGAAGTCGAACAGGTTGTCGTGGTGCGTGCGGACGTCGCCGCTGAAGACAACGTTCAAGTTCGCCTGCAGCGCATCGGCATTGAACGCGATCAATCGCCATGTATCGACAAGGGCCGCCCGGTTGTTCATCAGGTCGAGGCGATTCGTCTGGGCAATGAAAAAGGCGTCGTCGGACGACAGTTGGATTGGGTCGACCGACACTGCCTCGAGCCGAGCGCGCGCCTGGACGAGCGTAACTTCCTGGATGAGCTTGATCAGATCGGTCAGCCAGATGACGATCGCGCGGAACGAGTCGGCCGTGTTCGCATCGGTCAACCCGCTTTCCAATGCGGCAAGCTGTTCGCCGAGCCGTTGCAGACGCCCGTCCAGGTCGTCGAAGTTCGTCTTGAGGAGTCGGCGCTCCGACTGAAACTGGGCCTGTTCTTCGGCCGTCATGCCCCGTTCACGCTGCACCGCTGCGTCTTCGAGCCGCTGAAGATCGTCAGAAACGACGCGCAAGTGTTCCGCGACGGCGGTTTGGATCGCACGAGCCCGCCCGATTACTTCGCGCAGCGGGTCCGCGGTGACATCGATGGGCAATTGCCCGACCGCTACCTGCAGATCCGCTACCTCGTCCTGTACGGCTGTCAGCGACGGGTCCACGAACTGGAACTGACGGATCAGGGTATCGTCCAGCTCGATCGGCAAATCGGGCGGCAGGCCCAGCGTACCGGTCATGTAGGCCTCGACTGAGTTCTGCAGATCATTTTGAGCCTGCAGCAAATTGGCGCGTTCGGTTTCGATGTTCTGACGGAACTGGTCGACTTGCGTCAGATCGATTACGCCGGCCTGCAGATTCGCCTCGAGCAGCGACAGCGTTCGCAGCTGCCGATTCAAGCTGTCCTGGGTATTGCGAATCTGCTGCAACTGCTGCAACAGGCCGATGAAGCCTCCGACGGTACCGGCACCGCCGCCGGCGAATCCTGAACCAGCACCGGCACCACCGCCACCCGTCGTCCCCAGTCCTCCGCGGCCAAAGCCGGTCGCCTCGCCAACACCTCCGAGACCGCCCGAACCTTGCCCCGTGAAGCCGGTCAGACCGGTTCCGCCGAAAAAGCCTCCACGTCGCTGGGGCCCGGTCACACCCAGCTGACCGATGGCCACCTGCGTGTAGAATCCTTGCCGGTACCGCTGCATGGCGCGCATGTTCGACAACATGGCACGTTCGACGATGGTCAGCTGTTCCAGGGCGATGTCCCGTCCCGCTTGCCGCAGCAGCGGCTGGACCAGGTTGAAGTTCAAGATCGATGTCGTCAGATCGGTATTGGTGCCGGTAAACTGCCAGACGAAGGAGTTCGCAAAACCGACGAGCATCGTCCCGGCGGTGGGGAACCGCCGGCTCATTTCCAGCAGCCGAACTCCCCCTGACCCGGGAACTCCACTGTTAATTCCTGTCGCATTCGCACCTCGGCCGACGGACAGCGTGTTCCGCTCGCCAGCGGCCGTCCGCAGCTCGCCCAGGTGGGTGTATACGGTATCGAAGCCGCCAAAAAACTGCGAATCCAAGCGGAATCGTTCGGCACTAACGTCCAGCGCCGACAGGTAGAGGTTTTCCAGCTGCGTTTGATAGCTCGGTGAATGGACGTAGGCCAGCGTGAGCGCCGAATCAAGGGACAACCTTAACTCACCCGTCTCCGTCACAGGTGCGTAAGAGAGCAGTTGCTCGTACCAGCCATCGTTCTCGATTTCCTCACGATCGCCGTTGTCATGCCAGTGACTCCATCCCTTCATGCCGTTGACGCAGTGCATGTACTGGTGGGAATACGGGTCGTCGGGAGGCAGCGGCGGAGCATCGGGATGAAACGGATCGAAGTATCGACTGCGCGGATCCATGTAGACATCGAGTTGGGGCAAGACCCAGCGGGGATCTGTCGCCTTCTGCGCCACGATGGCGCTTACTTCGCGGTCCGCCTGGCGGCGGTAGAAGTCGCGCTTTTTAAACATGCGGCTCTGGCAGCCGGGAATCAGCAGCAACAGGCCGATGCCTACTAGCCACGACGAACGTATCGATAATGACGAAAACACAGTGCGAGCTCCGCAGTTCCAACGTAGGAGTTGGGCCGTTTCGCGACTCCGATGCACATTGCAGGGAACACGCCACCTGGAGGAGTGTTGGCAGACGGCGCTGTTGTACCTGCTGTATCGATTTGCATCGAATCAAGGAGATTGCTCGCTTTAACCTCTTGCACGAGGCCGTCGCGGTTAAACATTGCCGGCAGTAGGGATTAGGACGCGCCGGACTACCGTGTTTCGCTTGGCCGGTTGAGAATCCCTCGTCCAGTGTGCAAAATGGCAGCCCGGAGCGGTCCTGTATCGTTCCGGCCTCGAACCGTCTGACTATTCCCCTCCGTCGCGGGTCTGAACCATGCCCATCAAAGTGTCGTGCCCATGCGGTCAGAATTTCACCGCCAAGGACAGCCTGGCAGGCCAGACGCTGCGTTGTCCCAAGTGCTCCCAGCCACTGACCATTCCCGCGGCGCGCGCTCCGGTGGCGCAGCGTCAGGCAGTTCCGGCCCCCCCAGCCAACTCGATGGGTGATCTGTTCGAGGAAGCCGGCATTAAGGAGCACAAAGGTCCCCGCTGCCCGAAATGCGCTCATCCGCTCGCGAACCCCAACGCGGTGATCTGTACATCGTGCGGCTATCACTTGCATACCGGCGAACAAATTTCGGGTGCCAAGGTGTACAAGTCCGGTGAGCGGGGGCATGCTGAGGCGACGGATACCTTGCTCGATCGCGCCGCCAAGCAGATTGAAACCGACAAGGTCGAAGAAAAGAAGAACCAGAGCCAGGGCTTACCGGCCTGGATGTACCTCATCGCGCTGACGGCGCTCACGGCGTTTGTCATCACGATGTTTCTGATTCCCCGCGACCGCGCATTTACGATCAGCGGGTACTGCCTGATCGGCTTCTCGTGGCTCATGGAGCTGTACTACGGCATTTTGATCCTAATGGTCGCTTTCGGCGAGAGCACCACGTGCGGTCTGCTGTACCTGTTCATGCCTCTGTACCCGCTGTACTTCCTGTTTACGCGTTGGGAGAAGGTAGGAGGCCTGTTCTTGATGCAGATGCTGTTTACCGTCGTCATGTTGGCGGGCATCGGCATGCTGGCCATGGCCCCCATGATGGCGAAGAAGAAGGACGAAACGACGTATTTGCCCACCTGGCGAGTCCAGCCGGCAGTGTGCGCCGCGTTCGAGCCAGGTCGCAAGGCAGTCGCCTGATTGTGCACTACGCCGGTTCCTGCCTCCGGCCATTCACAGAAAGCCGATGGGACGGGTCTGGTTCGCCTTTCCGTTGTCCTCTCGATTTCCCAACTCACGGACGCTCCTATGCAACTGGGATTTGTCAGTGCGATCCTGCCCGATTTGTCGCTCGAGCAAGTACTGCAATTCGCCGCCGAGGAAGGCTATGACTGCGTGGAAGTTATGTGCTGGCCGGTCGGCAAAGCCGAACGCCGATACGCCGGCGTCACGCATATCGACGTCAGTCGCTTTGGTCCGGCTGAAGCCGACGCAGTGCGAGCCGCGGTGGAAAAGTCGAGGGTCGCGATCAGCGGGCTGGGCTATTACCCGAACCCGCTGACGGCGGATCGCGAGGAGGCCGCGCTGTACGCCGACCATATCCGAAAGACCATTGCCGCCGCCGCCACCCTGGGCGTCCGGCAGATGAACACCTTTATCGGACGGGATTGGACTCGCTCGGTCGACGACAACTGGCCTCGTTTCCTCGAGGTCTGGAAGCCGCTGCTGAAGTACGCCGAGGACCAGGGAGTGCGGATCGGTATCGAGAACTGCCCGATGCTGTTCACGCGCGACGAGTGGCCAGGAGGCAAGAATCTGGCGACCACCCCGGCGATCTGGCGGCGCATGTTCGAGGACATTCCCAGTCCCAACTTTGGCTTGAACTACGATCCATCGCACATGGTCTGGCAGCACATGGACTACCTGAAGCCGCTCCGTGAGTTTACGGACCGGCTCTTCCACGTTCACGCCAAGGACGTACGGCTCGATCCGGAACGCTTGGACGAAGTGGGCATCTTGGCGCACCCCCTGGCTTACCATACGCCGAAGCTGCCAGGACTGGGCGAAGTCAATTGGGGTCGGTTCTGTTCCGTGCTGAGCGATGTGGGCTACCGCGGTCCCGTCTGCGTCGAAGTCGAGGATCGGTCGTTCGAGGGATCGCTCGCTGCGCGGCAGTCATCGCTCCGGCAAAGCCGGGTCTATTTGCGCCAGTTCATCCAGCCTCGGGACTAAGCGCTGCACGTCGTAGCGGTGTCATTCGTAGTCGTACAGCCCTTCGTCGCGTGTATACCCGCCGGAACCTCCGCCTGCCTCCGGACCACCCCCGAGATCGCCGAAGACATCCCCCATGTCTTCTTCGATTTTCTCGATGTCCTCGCCCGCTTCGAGGCGGCGGATGGCGATGTCGAACTCCCTTGGCATCTCACCCGGCGGCATAATGTCCTTCATCTTCTTCATAACGTGGGCCAGGTGTCGGGGATTATTTTCGTCCAGCTGGCTCATGTCGCGTTCCAGCTCGTTCATAACCCGTTCTACGCGGGGGTCGTCCAGATCCGGCATCGGAGGACCATCGACTTCCGGGCCGTCATTCGACGACTTGCTGCTCGAGCCGCGCGCGACCGCAAACTGGCTCATGTGCTGCTTCATCTTGCGGCTGCCGCAGCGGGGACATTTCGGCGACTTGTCCGGATTGGCCTTCCGATACAGGAAGTTGAAGACGACTCGACACTTAGGACAGCCGAACTCGTAGATGGGCATAGCGGACACTCCTGAAACAGTCGCGTTGATCCGCGAAACCATACGACGCAGTCGGGGCTGGAGCAAGGCCGGTCTGGGACGAAACACCCCCCTGCTCCGGGGCTGATGATCAGCTGGCGCTGCCCGCCGGGGGCTTGCCCGCCGGCGGCCGAGGTTTGCCCTCAATCCGGTCCTGGGCCTGCTGCACGAACGCCGCGTATTCCCGCTTACGCTCGTACAGATTGACGATGCCCGTCCAGATTTTGCGGGCTTCGATCGTCTCGCCCTGGCGGGCTAGCTCGTCGGCGTGTTGCAGGCGTTCCTGGATAAAGTCGACAGACTCCTTCGACTTTCCCTCCTTCTCAATGGCTGCTTTCTGGCGACGGGCCAAATTGACAAACGGACGATCCGGTCCCTTGTCGTCGAGCAGATTGATCATGGCCTCGTACCGCTCGAGCGCGGCGATGCGATCGCCAAATTGGTCGAAGGTCCAAGCCTCGGCGTACAGTCGTTCCGCCTCGGACTTGGGTTCGAGCCCGAGGCGCGTGCGGCGGCGCAAGCCGCTTTCCGCGTTGCCCATCGCGATCTGGTCGAGATACGCTTCGGCGGCGTCGCGGTGCTCACCTTCGGGAAACCTCTCCAGCAAGGGCAGGAGGTACCGGTCGCGAGCCTGTTCCCATGCGTACTCGTCGTCGGTGGCCATCAGCTCTTGGGCGTGGGCAAAATACCACGCTTCGCTCCGTGGCCAGAACAACCATCCCCCCACGCCGCTGGCGAGAATCAGCAGGCACACGGCGAGAAACCACGGCTGCTCCCAGAAGGCCGGCTTTTCCACGTCCGCCTTCTGTTTGTCGATCGCCTCGCGGCGCGCCTTGCGGAGCAGATCGCGGGCGACATTCTGATCGGCCGTACGCTGCAGGGCGCTGAAGCCTCCCGCCGCGTGCTCGAGGACGCTCGTGCCGGCCGCGATCTTACGATGCGTTTCCGCCAGCGCCGTCGTCACCGCGGCGGCGCTGTAGGGACGGCGCACGGGGTCCTTGTCTAGCAGCTGGCCGATCAGCGAGTCCAGCCAGACGGGGCAGTCGAGCACGAGAGCGTCGACTCGAGGTGCCTTCTGTTCCAGATGCAGGCGTACGAGTTCGTCAAGTCGATCGGCTTCGAAGGGTGGTCGGCCGACGAGCATCTCGAAGAGCATGCAGCCCAGCGCATACAGGTCGACCTTATGCGTCAGTTTCGATTCGCCGCGCAACTGCTCGGGCGCCTGGTAACGGGCTCGGTACAGCGTACGTCGCTGGGAAGAGGCACAGGTGGGATTCGCGGCGCGGTCGACTCGGAAGTCGATGATCTTCACCTCGTCCGCCGTCGTGACCAGCACCTTCTCCGGCGTCAGGTCCTGGTGGACGACGCCCGCGGAGTGGGCATACTCGAGTGCCGCGCTGATCTGGGCGGCGTACTCGACCACCGTTTCCCATGACAGCCGCTCCCGGCGAGCTAGCAGGTGGCTGAGCGACTCGGCATCCACCAGCTCCCAGGCAATGCACCCGTGCGACGCTTCCAGCAAGCCGCCGTAACACCGGGTGATATTGGGATGAATCAGTTTTTTCAGCGTATCGATCTCCCGAACCAGCGCCGCCTTCGCGGCAGGGCTGTTCGCGACGAGCGGCGCCGAGAATACTTTCAGAGCGACCATCTTGCGCTGCTGGAGATGCAACGCTCGAAACACCGAACTCGTGCGCGGATCGCCAAGTCGGTCCTCTAACACAAACGGCCCAAGTTTGGATTTGTCCATATCGTCCCACACGATCAGCCAGGTCAGTCAAGAATGGTACGCACAGCGTCAGCCTGACGACCAACCCTGTT
>JBFWYF010000295.1:0-8216 GCA_050186685.1 Pirellulaceae bacterium | reverse complement strand
GCGGATTGCTTTCCGGCGCCACCGGCGTCGTCGCGGAACGCCAGGATAAATTGAACTGGTAGGCACACGAATAACCAGAGTCGCAGACCCCACTGCTGCGCACGCCGTCGCACGACAGTTCCAAGGACGGGAAACGCGTCCGATCGCCCACGTGCTGAGCGGCCAGTTGATCGACGGATATGCCGACGCGAATGTCGCTGCCAGCCGTCTTTTTCGGACGGGCGCCCGTCAGGATCGTGGCATTCGCTCGTGCATGGTCGCCCGCGCCGTCGTTTCCCGCGAATCCATTCTTATGCTCAAAACCCGTAAAGATCTGGAAGTCGGACTGCAGATCCTGGAGCGGTTCCATGGTCTGATTCAATCGGTAGTCGGTCCCTTCTCCATCAGGCCGCCAGGCATCCAGGATGACGCCATTGGGCACGTATAGGAAAGCCATCCGCAGCGGCGACCCATTCGCCGCCGTGGCGGCAGGACGGGTTTCTGCGGCGGACATCCGGGGCGTCAATCGCACCGCTTCCAAGGCCGGCAGTGCCACCGCCACTCCCATGCCGCGCAGAAATGAACGACGATGCAAGCTCCCGCTGTTACGCATCACGGATCTCCCTTCTGCTTCCACCTACCGCCAATTGTGATTCCGTCATTCGATTGGTCTTCGCGTTAGCCGCCCGTTCTCCGCGTCGCGTGTCGCCCATCCCCTCGCCGCAATTGAAACGGAGCACTGTTTACGATGCCGCGCACCAGCGTTCGCAACTTGCCCTGATCCGCGTCCAGGTCCCGAACCATGCGGTCAATCGCGGGTGCGTCATAATACTCGATGCCGCGCCCAATGGCGAAGGTCAGCATCTTTTCAGCCAGACACCGATAAAAGTCGTGGCGGCGCTGATCAATGATCACACGGGCGAGGTCGCGAACGTCGGTGAACTTCTCGCCCGTGATCAACTGCCCGGACGTCTCGATCGGCTTCCCTTGTTCTTCCGCCCGCCATTGCCCAATCGCGTTGTATTCCTCGAGCGCCAACCCGATAGGATCCATGCGGGCATGGCAGGACGCGCAGAGCGCATCGCGCCGATGGATCTCGAGCAGTTCCCGGACGGTTAACTTTCGAAACGTGCCCTTGCCGGCTTCTTCCAGGGCCGGCACGTCGCCGGGTGGCGGCGCCGCCGGTGTTCCCAGCACATTCTCCAGAATGAACAGTCCCCGTTTGACCGGCGACGTGCGGATCGGATTCGACGTCACCATCAGCACGCTGGCCTGCGTCAGGATCCCCCCTCGATGCGCATCGGGGGGTAACGCGACCTTCCGCATGTGACTCCCCTGCACTTCATCCAAACCATACCAGCGTGCCAGCGCCTCGTTCACAAACGTGTAGTCGGCCGTCAGCAGTTCCTGAGCCGACCGGTTCTCTTTCAGAATATGACCGAATAACAACTCGGTTTCTTCCCGCATCGCCCGGCGGAGATTGCGGTTGAAGACACGATTGGCATCCGAATTGGAGGGCAATCGCAGAATCCGTCGCGCGTCGACGTTCTTCGTTTCGACGTCGCGGGTCTGCAGCCATTGACCGACAAAACTGCGGACCAGCCGTTCCGAACGGGGATCGGCGAGCATCCGGTCAACTTGCGAGTCGAGGTCCGAGCGCAGCTGGCCTTCCTGCGCCAGTCGCAAAAGCTCGTCGTCCGGCGTTGAACTCCACAGGAAAAACGACAACCGGGATGCCAGCGCGTACTCGTCCAGCGGTACAACCCGTTGCGGATCGTCGGGACGCGGCTGCGTCTCGGCCCGGAACAGGAAACGCGGCGACGATAACATGGCAACCAGGGCTTGCCCGATTCCCTGCTCGAACGTCACTGGCATCGGTCCTGCCGACAAAGTGGCGATCGCCTCCAGCTTGCCGATCGTCGCCTCGTCCGTCGGGCGCCGGAAAATGCGCAGCGCACAGCGTTCCAGGATTGCGCGTCGATAAGCGTCCCGCCCCGCGGCATCTCCCGGCGGCGGTCCGTCGAAAAAGATGCGGCGGTAGGCTGCCGAGTATTCGCGCTGCTTACCCGACTTCCGCTCCGTTCGCTCGGCGTTCCGCACGCCCACCGCCTGTCCCTCTTCACCGCCACCAGGCAGCTTCTGGGGGACCAAGTCCAGCTGGGAGACAATCGTCTGAGCCGCCGACAGGTACTTCTCGAGATGCAGCGGAGACAGACTCAACACATCGCCAATCGTGTCGAAGCCGTAGCCCGTATCATCCGCCGGGAAAGCCTCGGTCGCATCGAAATCGATCCCAAACAGGTCGAGAATCGAGAAATGATACTCCTGCCGGTTCATCCGCCGGATCGTCACCCGGCCCGGATCCGGACGCGCCGGATCGAGCCGGAACACATCGTGCTCGATCCAACGCAGCAGCGCCTGCCTGTCGTCCAAGGAAGGCTGCTGCTGGTCCGAGGGCGGCATTGTCTGGGCTCGCAGATTCTTCCACACCGCCAGCCACTTGCCGTGCCCCTCCGCCAGGTTCGCCGTCTCCACCAGCCGTTCCAGCGACAAGCCGCCTTCTTCGGCTCCCCCGCCGTGACAATCGTAGCAATACGCCCGCAGGATGCCCTCGACCGCCGCTCGCGAAGGCCGAGTTGCGGAAGCCTGTGGCGCGGAAGTCTGTGCCACGAGCGGCGGCGAGATGAGCTGCAACAAGCCGTGGACGGTCAGCAGCACGAATGTCCAGCGCAGCGGGGATAACGGGCGTGATCGCATCGCGTCTTTACCAGGTGGGATTCGTCAGGAGGGACCGGCGGCAGGGCCCAGGATCGCACAGCGGAGCACTGACCGAGCGACTGCCCCATCGCAGTCGGTCCACGCGGCTCACACGGGTTCCGTCGACCGGCAGATACCACTCGAACATGCCGATTTCCGCTCGTCAAGCCGCTGGGAAGGGGTAGTGGATCATTCCCTGGCCGATCACTCGCATTACAGCAGCCAGTCCGGTGCCAAAATCATCACCGCCCCTAGAGCCAGGATAACCAGCCCACTTACCAGTTTCAGCCACCGCCCGTGAACTTCCTGCAACCGCGCCCGGCTGAGCGTAATAATCATCGTGGTTACAAGACACAGGTCGTCAAACATATAGGCCAGGTTGTACAAACCCAGGTAGCTGTAGTACTCCCAGGCGGCCAGGTCCTGTTGAGTCAGCACTTCGGTGTACAGCGCCGGCAAACCGGCGGTACACAGCAACTCCACGACATTGACCAGCACGGCCAGCGTGCACGCCCCCGCGAGTGCCCCCCACACGTGCTCCGCGGTAACAATGGCGCGGACCCGGGCATAGATGCCTGGCTTGGCCGACTCGGGAATCGAGAACGTGACACCTTGGTGGAATGCGAAGAAATCCTTGATGTGCACAGCACCCACCACGATCGCCAGCCCCCCTAGCAGGATCTGGATCGGCCGGAGATACCCGATCAGCAGGAACACATTCAGCCAGGCGGCCATGAAGGCAAAGTAAGCCGCACCGGAGATGACGACGAAGGTCCCTGCCACGAGAAACATCTTGCCTCGGTCGTGCAGATTGACGAGCACCGAGAGCAGAAATACCAGCACCCACATCGCGCACGGATTGAAACCATCCACCAATCCGACAGCAATCGTGAAGGCCGGCAGTCCGATTCGGTCGACGTCCACCTTGCCGAATACCGGTAGCTCGATTCCTCCCGCTGGTGACGAGTTGCAGGGACCTGCACGATCGGCCTCGCCCGTTCGCCCTGGCCCCCGTTCTGTTCCCGGCAACTCCGGCAGCGGTAGGTCGAGATCGCCGGGCAGTGGCAGTTCCTGGGCGGGCGGATCCGTCGCGAGCGCTTCGAGGTGCGGCCCATCCGAGCCATCGCCCGACACACCTGTTTCTGCTCCGTGGCTGGTCAAAGCCAGCAGCCATGCCGAGGACAGCGAACGGCGAGCTTCACCCGGCGGGGAAGATGTTCGCTGTTCGATCGGACAGGCAATCGTCCAGCGGCTGAGCGTCTCCTCGAGCCGGACACCCGTGGTCGCCGGTCCGTCGAATCCCACCAACAGCCGCCGGCAAAGATGAAACACGGGTACGCTCGCCGCCGCCGTGCTGTGCTCGAGCACCAACTGCCGCAAATCGCTTGACGCACCCGATTCATAGACCAAGTCACGCAGCACGAGCTGGAGCGCAGGATAGCGGGCGAGCAGACTCGGCAGGTAGGTCTTGGCGCTGGCACATCGAGAGCAGCCGGACCGGACGAACACCTCTAGCTGCAACGCTCGCCGCAACTCAGCGATCAGCCGGTCGGGCTTGCCGGTTACCGCGCGGTTGCAGACATACATCAGCGGCGTAACGGGAGTGGTGATCCCGAAATGGCGGGCAATCTGTTCCAACCGCTGTTGGTTGGTGGCATTCGCCTCGATGTCGCGCACCGAATGCATCAGCCCCCGACGTCCCCGACAGAACTCGCTGACCGCCGCTACGGTCGCCTCGGTCCCCGGCTCCGACGCTCTTACGTACAGCTCAACAACCACACAGCGTGTTGTCGGCGCCTGGGCGAACGCGGTCCCCGTCACGCTCCCCAACCAGATCAGCGTCCAGCATGCCGCTCGCCGGTAGCGTGCGCCGCTGCGGTGCCCCTCGGTGCTGCGTGCCATTGCCGCTCCCCGTTGCCGCAGCCCCCGCTGTGAAACGAAAGCGCTGCAACCGCTGGAGGAACTGGCCAGAGTCGTAGGAAGCACTGTCTAACGGAAGAGCCTCCAGTTTTTCGACAGAACCCAACTCCGGCAATCGCTTGTGCGACTCAAGCCAGCTAAACTGGGCAAGCCGTATGCCACCTCCGGATGCCACCGGATGTTGGTGGCGTGAAGACGGGCGTGGCGTTCACTTTACAGTGAGACACAGCTTGCCAGGGTCCGAGTTCGTCGGCTTCGGGTGCGCGGGATGGCTCGGTTGCTGTGCGTAATAGACACCCCCAACGGGGCTCGACCGGCGGAGGCAATCGTCGGCACACCCCTGGGGCCGTCCGGCTTGGACAACTCGTCGGGTACCTACAACGGGAGAAACTGACAATGTGCATGAGGATTATTGGGGTCATCAGCGCCGTGGCTGTCGGATTCGTGTCAGTCGGCGGCTGGGGCGAGGAGTTCCAGTTTCGGGTCGAGTCCAACCTGACCGCGGCGGCCACGAAAGTCGATATCACTCCCTCTCCCGACACACCTGTGGTCGGCCACGTCCGCCCGACGCAAGGGGTGCGCGACCCCATTCGAGCCGGTGTGCTGTTGCTGGCCACCGAGTCGACGCGCGCCGCCATCGTGACGCTGGACCTGATCAGTGCGTCGACTGAGCTGGTTGCCGACGTACGGGACGCCGTTTCGCGACAGACCGAAACACCCGCGGACCATATCCTGGTCGCCGCTTCGCACAACCATTCGGGACCAGGCTGGTCCCGCGAATCGGCCTGGGCCCGCGAGGCCGTGGAAAAAATTGCTCAAGCCGCCGGATCGCTCCGGTCGCAGATGAGGCCGGTCAGCGTGGGATATGCCGAGGATCGCATCGACTTCAACGTCAATCGCCGAAAAGTCGTCAACGGCCGAGCCCTGGTGCGCATGAATCCCGACGGCCCCTGTGATCACCGCGTCAAAGTGCTGCGGTTCGACGACGGCCGTTCGCTCGAACCGCTGGCCATCCTTATGCACGCGGTCTGCCATCCGTGCGTGTTCACGTGGGGCGACAAACTAACCCCACCCTACCCCCAAGGTTATCCCAAGATCAGCGCCGATTTTCCGGGCGAAGCGCAGAGCTTTGTCGAATCCGTGTACGGCTCGCGCACCGCAGCGATGTTCCTGCAAGGCTGCGCGGGCGACATCCGGCCGAACTTGCCCGGCCTGCCGTACCGGTGCGGGGACGAAGCCGACATCAAGTGGACCGGAAGAAATCTCGGCTGCGCCGTCGTGCGAGCCGCCGATCACAGTCTCGTGCGAGAAGAGCTCGCGCGCCGCAAGTCGATCTACGCCATGAAAATTGCCCGGAGCGTGATCGATTTGCCCGGCAAGACCGGCACGCTCTCCTGCGAGATGCAGGCGCTGCGGCTGGGCGACTTCCTCCTGCTCACGATCCCGGGCGAGCCGATGGTCGAATATGGATTCCAGATCGAACGCGTGATTGCCGACCGCGCGACGCCGATCGTCGTCGGCTACGCCAACGGCCATCTGGGTTATATCTGCACGGCGGATTCCTACCAGTATGGTGGCTACGAGCCCGGCACCTCGAAACTGTTGCCAGAAGCCGAACCGCTGATTCTGGCCGAACTGGGACGGTTAACCGACCGGGTACTCGCGGACGTTTTTGAGTCCTTTGCACCCGTCAAGAAGTAGAGTGGTCCGCCAGAATAGTCCGCCGGTCCCTCGGCGGCTCCGCGTCCTCTTCCCACCTCCTTCTCTCTTCCGCAGCCTCACCGCTCCGGCCGGAGCGGGCCACTCTCTTTCAGCCTCCAGCAAACTCGTCGCGCATGAACCGCGCTGCCGCCTCCCACTGCTCCGCCGCCGCCGAGAAGTCAACCGCCATTGGCTTGATCGTACGGGGCGTCTCGACGCGGACGTCCACCTGGACGTTCGGATTGAGGGGAATCTGGGCACTTTCCGCCTGGGCGAGATGCCGTTCGACTTCCGGCGAAAGCAGGAAATCGATCAGCCGCCGAGAGGCCTCGGGATGCGGTCCCCCCTTGATCATGCACACGGTGTTCGGAATGAACAGCGTACCCATCGCTTCCGCCACTTGATCCGGATACACGATGACGACAGGATGCCCCGCGTCGACTTCGATGATGGCATCGTCCGTGTCCGTGATTCCGAACGCAGCTTGCCCGGCCGAAACGGCCCGAGCTACCTGTTTGTTGCCCGACAGAACCTGGATGTCGTTTGCCTTCAAGCGCTGAAAATAGGTCCGTGCGGCCTCGGGTCCCCAATGCGCAAACAGGCAGGCTGCGTGGGTTGCCGTCGTGCCGAATAACGGTTTCGCGATGGCGGTCTTTCCCCGCCAGCGACTGTCGCCGAGATCCTGGATGGAGGACGGCCGCACGTCGGCCGGCACAAGTTCGGTGTTGACCAGCAAGACGCGGGCACGTCCCGCGAATCCATACCACGCGCCGCTCGGTGAACGGTACATTTCCGGAAACGGGTCCCCGGCCGGGGTGCGGTAGACCTCGACGACTCCCGCCGCTTCCAGCCGCAGCGTATTCAAGATCTCGTTGTTCCAAAAGACATCGCAGCGCGGCCGCCCTGCCTCGGCGAGTATCGCTTGCGTTAACCCCACCGTCTTCGTGCTCTCGACGTCGTATTTCGGCAGAACGCGAATCGACGTTTCCCGAGAAAACTCGGCCAGCACCGGAGCCGAAAACTCTTCATCGAGCGCCGTATAGACGACCACCTCCGACATAGCCGGACTGCGCGAGACACATCCGGACAATACGCACGCGACCGCGAGGGCCCCGCCGACGCGGGGCATTCGGCCTCGCAGCGACGGCAACCACCCCGCGACTCGCCCGGCTGCCGCCATTAATCGGCTTCCTTCACCAGCGGCGCGACATACAGAAAGACGTCATGTTCGACACCGTCGACTTTCGAGTTGACGGTCAGCGATTTCACCGGTTTCATCCCACCGATCTCGTAGTCGTGGGCCACGATCCGGGTACCCGGCTTCAGCTTCTGAAGCTGGGGAATCAGGCGCAGATTCATTTCGGGCAGCAGATACAGCGTGATCACGCTGGCCGGACTGAGGTCGAGCGTGAAGATGTCTTTCTTTTCGATCCGGACAAGCGGCTCGACACGGTTACGCTGGACGTTCTCCAGCGACTCGCGAATGCGGACGGGATCCACGTCGTAGCCTACGCCCCGACAGCCGTACTTCTTGGCGGCCGCCACCACGATCCGGCCATCGCCGCACCCGAGGTCATACACGACGTCCTGCTTTACCACCTGGGCGACTTCCAGCATCTTGGCGACCACATCATGGGGAGTCCCCACGTACACGGAGTCGGGCACAGGATCGGCGGGCGCTTGGGCCCGGATACCGAGTCCTCCGGACACGCACATCAACAGCGCACACAGCCGCCACCCGGCAAGCATAGGACGAGACATCGATCGCTTCCTAATCGAAAATGGCTAACGTAGGATAGACTTCCCCCATCTGCTCTACACCTTCGGGGGTGATCTGTGTGCCGCGGATATGAACGATT
>JBFWYF010000294.1:0-8220 GCA_050186685.1 Pirellulaceae bacterium | reverse complement strand
TCGCCACAAGCCCGCCTCGCTCTTCGATCCCGGATCCAAAAGCGAACTAAGGTACTCGGGCAAACTCCTCCAAGAATGGCGGAGTTTCATGCGCCCATTACTGGCCCGTTTTGGGCGCCCACTGACAGCTTTTTGGACAAATCGCCGGGCGTAATGCGTGAGCCCTCCCCCGGAGACAATAACCCGCCAGTCGGTGTTCCAACGCCCTGGCCGGGTTATCAACCGGCGCGACATTTTTTGTCTCTCGGAGACTTGTTCGAAATCTGCGTGGTTCGCACAACTTGAATCCGCCACAGCGAACAAACGCTCCCCGCGGGTTAAGAGATCAAGCCCAGGTCCAACGCCTGGGCTTTTTTTGTGCAAACGCCAGTTCTCGCAACGAGTTGCGATCCGGCTTGTCTCGGCTCCGGCTCTCCGCCCGTGTCGCGCGCGACATCCACAGGCGGTCCTCCGCCGCCCGTCTCGCACAATTTTCGCCCGAAGTCTCTGTTGTCTCTCCCCGATAACCCAGCCCGGGTTATTTCGTTGTTGGTCTCGGTCGAGCGATCCAGAATGTCTCAGTTGGGCTCGGTTAGCGGACCGAACACGAAAAGTTGGCTACCCTCGGTGGACGAGAAGCCCGCTCTAGCATTCTGGCTGGGCCGTGGCATGCCAGGTACCTTGGAAGGCGATGAATGGCACCGATGACCTATCCCGATCCTCCAAGCTGATCCGCCGTTGGGCGCGGAGTTGGAACGCGCTGACGCTGGCCGACCAGATTACGTGCCAGTGGAGCCCACGATTGCGCCGCTCACTGGGGCGTGCCTATCCACAGCGCAAGCTCATAAGGCTCAGCCTGTTGCTGCAAGAGCCTCGATACGCGTCCCTGTTCGATGAGGTGTTGTGCCACGAGGCCGCGCACATCGTTGCCTACCACGCCCACGGGTGCCGAGTGGCCGACCACGGCCCTGCGTGGCAGGAATTGGTGCGCCTTGCGGGCTACGAACCGCGGCGGTGTCTTGAGGCCGATTCGCTACCCACGACGGAGCAAGAGCCGGAATCGGTACGCTACGTACACATCTGCCCGGTCTGCCAGGCTACTCGCACTGCCAGAAGTCCTCAGCCTCAGTGGCGCTGTGTTGCCTGCCAGAATGCCGGCTTGGAAGGCGAGTTGCTTATTCAGAGTCGCCCGCTCACACGGGAGTCTCTAGATGTCTGAACCATGCCCCTTCTGCAATGTGGATGAATCCCGAGTCGCTTTTCGTGACGACCTGGTAATTGCCATCTGGGATCGCTACCCAGTTACTGAGGGGCACCTACTGGTCGTCACAAAGCGACACGTTGCAGACTGGTTCGAGGCTTCGGAGGAGGAGCAGCACGCGGTCTTGCGCGCCCTCGAGCGTGGGCGGAAGATCATCCTCGAGCGGCACGCCGCCGACGGATTCAACGTTGGGGTCAATATTGGGACAGCTGCCGGCCAGACCGTTCCTCATTTGCACGTGCACCTGATTCCCCGTTTCGTTGGCGATGTGCCTGACCCGACCGGTGGCGTGCGCTACGTCATCCCCAGTCGGGCAAACTACCTGAAATCGCGACGTTCAGGAATCGATCTACTGCAGGGACCGCCGGTGCAGAGTCTGCTGGTCCGCGGAGCTGACGACCCGCTGCTCCCCCACGTGCGGGCGTGCTTGGATCAGGCGGCCAGCGCCGACTTTGCCGTTGCGTTCATTTTGAAGAGCGGCGTTGCCCTGGTCCGCGAGCACCTTCGCGATCTTCTCGATAACGGCGGTCGCGTGCGGATTGTCACCGGCGATTATCTCAATGCGACAGATCCCGACGCGTTGGTTGACTTGATGGACCTGGGAGGCAACCTGCAACTTCGCGTGTTCGAAGCCGGCGACACCTCTTTCCATCCGAAGGCCTACATCTTTTTCGACCGGGATGGTCAAGGCACCGCATTCGTCGGCAGCTCAAACCTGACCTGGCCGGCGCTCCAAGGCGGAGTCGAGTGGAACTACCGTATCCTTCGCGCGGACGCGGACCAAGGATTTTCCGACGTTGCCACTGCATTCGAAGACTTGTTTGTTCATTCACGCACAAGGCCTGTCGATCTTGATTGGATTGACGCATATCGCCAACGCCGCGGGCCCGTGTCTCCGCAGCGTGTGGTGGAAGTGATCGAGGAATCACCGGAACCCCCTCCGACGCCACACGCCATCCAACAGGAAGCGCTGGCGGTACTCAAAGCCACGCGCGAAGCCGGCAACGAAGCCGGGCTGGTCGTCTTGGCGACTGGGCTCGGAAAGACCTGGTTGGCCGCATTTGACTCAAGCAGCGAAGATTTTGGCCGCGTTCTGTTTGTCGCCCATCGAGAGGAAATCCTGGCGCAGGCCATGCAGACATTTCGCCGGATTCGTCCTCGTGCCCGGTTAGGCCTCTACACAGGCAAAGAGAAATCGCCAGATGCCAACGTGCTATTCGCGTCAATCCAGACTCTGGGGCGGACGCAACATCTCGGTCAATTCGCTAGCAAGCAGTTCGGCTACATTATCGTCGACGAGTTTCACCACGCGGCCGCCCGTACCTACCGTCGCCTGATCGACTATTTCACGCCTCGATTCCTCTTGGGACTGACGGCCACGCCGGAGCGTATGGACGGCGGGGATTTGCTGGCACTGTGCCAGGAGAACCTGGTGTACCGCCGGGATCTGGTCGCAGGCATCGAAGCCGGGCTGCTTTGCCCGTTTCGATATTTTGGCGTGCCCGACGACGTCGACTACTCAAACATCCCGTGGAGAAGTTCGCGGTTCGACGAAGAGGAACTGACCAAAGCTGTTGCCACGACACGTCGCGCACAAAACGCCTTGGAGCAGTTTCGACAGCGAGCAGGCAGCCGGACTCTGGGGTTCTGTTGTTCACAGCGGCATGCCGACTTCATGGCGGACTATTTCCGCGAAAGCGGTGTGCGCGCCGTGGCAGTTCACTCTGGAGAAAGATCAGCTCCTCGGGCTTCGGCTCTCGAGGCGCTTGCCGATGGGCGGCTCGACATTTTGTTTGCGGTCGACATGTTCAACGAGGGACTCGACATTCCCAACGTCGACACAGTCTTGATGTTGCGGCCGACCGAGTCCAGCGTCATCTGGCTGCAGCAGTTCGGTCGAGGTTTGCGGCAGTCGGAAGGAAAGTCCGAACTCAAAGTCATCGACTACATCGGGAACCACCGAGCCTTTCTGATCAAGGTACGGTCCCTGCTGCAACCGTTACTGGGAACCGGAGAGTCCGATGCTGAGATCTCGGCGGCAATGAGATTGCTCCAACAAGGCCGAGCTGATCTGCCGGCGGGCTGTCATGTCACGTACGACTTGGCGGCAATCGATATAATCAAATCCCTCCTACGAATACGGGCAGCCGACGACACCATCCTGGCCTTCTATGACGACTTCCGTGAACGTCACGGTGTGCGACCCACGGCCGTGGAGTTGTACCATTCCGGATACAATCCGCGTTCACTGCGCAAGACTCACGGCTCGTGGACGAAATTTCTGCGATCAATGAATGATCTCACGGAGCAAGAAAGAAAATCTGTCGACGCAGCGGGGGATTTCCTCGAGGCCCTCGAATCGACCCCCATGACAAAGAGCTTCAAGATGCTGACGCTCACCGCCATGCTCAATCACGACGCCCTGCCGGGACGAATTGGCATTGGGGAGCTCACGGCGGAATTCCGGCGCGTTGCTCGCCGGAGCAAGACACTGCGCGACGATGTGGGGCAAAATCTCGACGACGACACGCAATTGCGGCAGCTAATTGAGAGCAACCCGATTGCAGCCTGGTGCGGTGGGAAAGGTACTGGCGGCAAGGCATTCTTCCATTATTCAGCAGCGGAATTCGCGTCGGAGCTCACGGTACCGTCCCCATGTCGTACAGGATTCCAGAACCTCGTGCGTGAATTGGTTGATTGGCGGCTCGCCGAATACTTGGATCGCGGGGACGCGACCGCAAGTACTGATCGATTCGTCTGCCGAGTGCTACATGCGACTGGCCGCCCAATCCTCAAGTTACCTGAAAGAAAGAAGGTTCCGGGCATCCCATCTGGATGGGTTGCCGTGCTCGCCAATGGCCAGTCGCACGTGGCCAACTTTGTCAAAGAGTATGTCAACGTCGTCCGCACCGACCGCAATTCGGAGTCAAATGTTCTTCCCGAGATTCTCCACGGTTGGTTCGGTCCTGATGCTGGGCGACCGGGTACTCGCTACGATGTGGCGTTCGAATCGGCAGGCGACAGTCTGCGGATGGAGCCAATAGCAGTTCGGCATCCGATCTCATCGGCAGAGCCCTGGCGCCATTACATGCGCGAGGATATTCCGCCGCTCTTCGGTCTGACCTTTAATCCGGCGATCTGGAACCAGGGATTCATTGTGGCGGACGGTCATCTCTTCTTGCTCGTGACGCTGGAGAAAGGCGGCCTTAACAAAGACCATCGCTACGAAGACCACTTCTTATCGGCTGAGCGATTCCAATGGCAAAGCCAGAATAAAACCAAACAGGAGAGCAAACATGGTCAGTTGATCCGCGACCATCGTGCAGCGGGAGTCGAAGTTCACTTGTTCGTTCGCAAACGCAAGGTGCTTGACGGCAAGGCCGCGCCATTCGTGTACTGCGGAAGCGTGGACTTCGAGAGCTGGGAGGGCGAGCGACCGATCTCAGTAAAGTGGCGCCTACGCGAGCCGGTTCCATCGGCAATCTGGGCCACCCTCGATGTTCCAATAAAAGAGGAATAGGGACCGACCGAGCTTTGTCGATCTCTCATGCCGAGTCTCTCTGTCCGATTACTGAGCCTGCGTTATTTCGTTGTCCGACTAGGTTGGGTGAGTTGGAAAGTCAGTTTCCGGTTCGGTGGTTCAGTAGCATAACCGAACACAAATAACGCATCCTAAGTGTACTACTCCCAGGTTCGGCCGAGTTGCCGCTTAACAAAACTCGCAGTCTGAGGGCCAGACGTGTACTTTCGATCGTGGCGTTCCAGCAGGCCGAGATCCGCTAAAAGAGATAGCATCGCGGCGATGCGGATCTGAATGGCGGGAAGCGGACAATCGCCGATTGCGCGTGCTCCTCTTTCGTCGTCAACAAGGCGGTACGTGTCGTGCTGCCACAGCTTCCCAGCCGCAACTCGGTTGTGCCTGGCAATGCCACGGTCGATCAGCAGCCACTGCGCAACCTCGCGCAGTGGACGCTTTTCAAGGCGTTTCAGCTCGTCGAAATAGGAAGTCAGACTAGCCCCACTCCCAGAGCCCCAGCTTGCGACTCGATCTTGAAGCAAAGCCTGCCCCTCGTCGCTCGTCATCTGGGCGTAACACCAAGCGATGAGCTGCAAGGCAATGCGAAGTCGAGCTATCGCCGTTTCGGCCTCGGGAGCCCATTCCGGCATCGTCCTGGTGCGGCGATGCTGATTTACGAGCCGCGCGAAACTGGCGTCCTCATTCGATTCAAAGTAACTGCTCACAAGAGAGCGGGCCGCCGAGACAACTCGAGGATAGAGGACATTGGACATTCGCACAAACTCATGCAGTCCCTTGAATGCCGACTCCGCAGCGTGGCGGAGAAGCTTTAGGAGGCATATGACACGCCATCGTGAAGCGCACTTCTGAAGCGATTCAGGCACTTCAAGCGTACTCCCCGACAAATCACGTCCTGCGGCGAGCGACAGCTCAAGATCCCACACCGAAAACTCGTTTTCTGCAGACGTACCGAGCCACAAGAGCAAGAGTAGGCTTCGTACGCGGTTGAGTGTGTCACTGCTCGCAAACGGTTCATAAGCAAAGAAAAGTGCACGCAACAGCTTTCGTTCGTCTGAGCTAATGGCATTCAAGTTGGCGACGTTTGCCCAGGCCGCGATTACATCTCGGGGCACGGCCGCATCGCAGAGTAGCTTCCGCCGACCGGGCAGGCCAAGCGTGACCTGGTCGAACGCGAGAGCCAATGTTTGCCCACTAGGATAACAGGCAACAAATCCTTCGGTCGCCGCCGTGCCCACGAGCTCGAGGCGAGAAAACGACGGGCCGTAGAGGGCAGGATCGAGCGCTGACGGTGTCGACGGGACGGTGGTCCCGCGCAGCGGCAATTCCGCCAATCCTTGTCGCCAGCGAGGAGCAGCAAACAAACGTCGAATGATCCCCGTGATACGCTTTCCTGATTCGCGTGAGTGCGCCACATTTGCGTATGCGAAGAAACTCTCCAACGCTCTTACAAAACGTCGTTGGTCACTGACCGACCCCTCACCGCCTAACTTGGCATAACGGTAGAAAATCCAAGGAACGATTGTGTAGTATCGAGCCCGCTCGGTCGCATTTGTGATGCCGGGTGTCCAAGCATCGAGGATGCGATCAATTGGCATTGACAAATCTAGGAAATCGAGACCAGAGGAGTATTTGTACTCCGTGTCTCTCCAGCCGAATGCCAAAGTTGTCTTCATGAGTCGATCTCCCGGACCAGTAACGATCCGCAGCTATGCTGGTGAACGAACGTCGCGTCGTTCATGCGGGCCAAATCACCTTGCGCAATAGCCATGAAGCAGATGGGACAGGCCACTTCGTCTCGGTGCACTTCCTCGAGGCGTATTCGCCCGGGCGTCGTGATGAAACGTGTTAAGAGGGCCGTCAAGGTTCGGGCTGCTTCATCTGACGAAGTTGCTTTCCTGACACTGGCGGCGAGAGTTGCCTCATCAAGACCCCCTTTCTTAATCGCCGTTACCCCGAAGAGAATTACGACAAGGAAGCCGTGCGCCGCTGCCTGGAGTACGCCCTGGAAACCCGACGCCGGGTGAAGGAGCAACTCAAAAAGATCGGCGGCATGGAATTCTTCGACGTGCATTTCAGCTACATCGACACCGAGAAGTCGGAGGAGAAGTACATCAGCGTGCCGGAACAGGGCGGCGGCTCGCTGATCCCCGATGGGCCGCTCAACCCCGGCGTGATGCACACGGTCGCCGTGGGGAGCGGCGGGCATCTGGGCCTCTACCGCATCGAGACGCAGGTCACAGCGGGCAACGGCTCGCTCAAGATGTCGGGCTTCGGCTCGAACTCCCAGGCGAAGGAGGCGGTGAAAGTCGGCTTCGACTACTTCAAGGCCAACGCCACGCACGTCAGCGCCTCGATCAAGTCGCTCGATCACGACTACCACCTGCACGTCGTCGAACTGCACAACTCCGGGCCGACGAATGCCATGACGCTTTCGACCTTCGTGGCGCTCTGCTCGGCAGTCCTGGGCAAGCCGATCCAGCCACAGATGGTCGTCCTCGGTAGCATGAGCCTGGGCGGAAGTATCATCCCGGTCGAGAACCTGGCCGAGTCGCTCCAGGTCGCCCACGACTCCGGGGCCAAACGAATCCTGCTGCCGATGGCAAGCGTCCGAGACATCCCAACGATTCCCGGCGAACTGTTCGCCAAGTTCCAGACCAGCTTCTACGCCGACCCCCGTGATGCGGCGTTCTCCGTCCTCTTCGTCGCTTGCCCACAGGACGGTTGTCTGGAACTGGTCGCCAAAGGCGGGCGGGCCGTTCAATACCCGCTGCAGCAAGCCTTCTGCAAGGCCGTGCTTGGATTGGACATTGATCCCGCTGATCCGCAGCGGCCCGAATACCAGCTGCAGCAGGTGCTCGATCCGGAGTTTCGCTATCCCACGGAACCCGGCGATTGCATCGCTTGCGTGCGTTTGTCCCGCATCCGGCTCGAGCCGGTTTCTCACTCGCGCAAAGTGATCTTTCACGAGCTCAAGTTCTCTCCCAAGGTCCTGCGCACGGATTGGCTACGCGTCATACAGCGAGAACTCGACGGCCATGGCATGACCGCTGCCGACGTGAGGGTCAAGCAGGCCTCGTTCCAGTTGGTGTTTGTGGATCGTGCCGTCGCCGGAGCGAAAACGCTCACCTTTACGGTCTGTTTGCCGAACACGTGCGATCTTAAGAGCAAACCTGACAGCGTCCGCGAAATTGGCGAGCGCTGTCTGCAGCGATGGGGGATGATCAATGCGTGATCCCCTGAGCTTCATCTGGCCGCACATTGAATTCGGTGAACCTCTGTTCGAGGAGGCGCTCGTCCGCCACTGGGAAAAGGGGGAAGGGGACGCAACTCTTAGATTCGGGAATTTGTGCCGTATTTTCCTTGAATGGCCCGATTTTTTGGGATGGTCGTCGAGAAAACGGCGCTTCCGATCGGATTTCGTGATGGGTCGAAGCCGGTTTTG
>JBFWYF010000293.1:0-8242 GCA_050186685.1 Pirellulaceae bacterium | reverse complement strand
GCCGACGATATAAAGGCCGATCCCTCCGGCGATGCACACGTGGCTGGGGTCGAAGCCCGCCACGGATGTTGTGCCGCTCGGCGCCGCATAGAGGCTCATTCCCATCAGTACATTCCAGAACCGACAAGCGCCCATGACCAGGGGGCCGACGAACGTCCGTCGCAGTCCTCCGTCGTAGAGCACAATGCAGGCGGCCAGCAGGCTGCCGATCACGCCCGGACGCCACCAAGACGCGTCGCGGTCCCCGGCCAGCAAGCCGGTCAACCAGGCGAGTGCGGCACCGACGAGCAACATCTCCCAACCGAGCCAGCGTGCCCAGCTGACCGAGATCTGACCGGCGGGCAGCGGACGTTGCGGCCGTTCCTCGCGGTCGATTTCGTAATCGAACACGTCGTTGAGAACCATACCGGCCGTGTACATCAGCACGGTCGCGCAGGCCAGGATGATGCCGGGCAGCCGCGGAAGCGGCGCGGGTGCGGTTACGAGGTAGGCCATGGCGACATCGGCAATCGCCGTAAACGAGTTGGGTGCGCGAAACAGCCGCAGGTAGGCCATCCAGCGAGCGGGACGCGACGAGACCGCAGGAGTCATGGGCAATGCCGGGAAGGAGTCGAAAAGGGATGCCAAGGAAAGGGGGCAACGGCCGGCTATCCGGCGTTCAGCAGGAGGGCGGCCAGCGCCAGGACGGGCGGAAGGAGGGCTACGGCGATGGCAAAAGCACCAATCCCCACGCCAACGCGCAACCGGGAACGGCCCTGGTCGCTCATGGCACCGGCGCGAATCGCCCGGAGGTCCGCCCGCCCCATCGTCCAGGCCGGGATGGCGACGGCCAGCGAGGCGAGCGACGCCGGCACGGCCAGGAACGCCGCCTGGGACCATTCTCCCAAAGCGATGGTAATGCCCAGCAGGGCCAGTGCGACCACGGCCAAGCCTCCACCAGCCTGTCCCAATCGCAGCACTCGCTGCGAGCGATCGGCGAGCACGGGCAAGTAAGGTGAATCGGGAGCGGCGTGTGCCGGACCGGAGGTCGTGGCGAACGGGGTCGCGCTGGGAAACGGACCATCGGCATTCGCGGAGTCCGACGTTTCGGCGAACGGGTTATCGCTCCCCCCGCCGAACCGTCGAGGCCCACGGGGCAGGTCGCGCGGATGCCGCGGCTTCATCCGACGGCCCCCACACGACAGTGCCTTAGCACCTCGTCGGCATGCATCATGTAACTTGTATAAAACTGCCCGAATTCGGCGTAGCGCGCACTCGCCTCGTCGAACCGCATCCGGTAGACAATGTCTTTCAGGAAGCCCGGGTTCTTAGCCCACAACGTCACGCCCCATTCCCAGTCCTCGAGCCCGATGCCGACGGTGATCAGCTGCGAGACCTTGCCGGCGAAGATCATGCCGCTCTTGGCGTGTTCGGCCATCAGCCGGTTGCGTTCCGGAAACGACAGGGTGAACCAGTTTTCACCGACCTTACGCTTCTTGTTCATCGGATAGAAACACATCGACGGCCAGTCGGGCAGATCGGGCATCAGGCGTTGCTTCCGCATCATCGGTTCTCGGGCGGCGTAAGCGCGCACCTTGGCCTCAAACCCGGGGCTACCGCGCTCTTCTCCTTCGGCCACCAGACGCTCCGCGTATTGCTCGACCGTGGGCACGTATTCCGAAACTTCGGTGACCGAGACGAAGGAATAGGTCGGTATCAGCGCCGTGCCGAGGGGGGACGCCATCAGCTGCTGATGAATCCGGTCGACGCGCAGGGGATGGGGATCCATCACCACGAGCCCGAAATCCGCTTTGTGGCCGGCGACGACGCCGACTTGCAGCCGCACGGGCGCATCGGCCGCTTGGGGATCCAAGATGGCAACAAAAGCCTGGCGGCCCGCCGCGATCACCTCCGGCGTCAGCGACGCGAGCGCGGCTCGGTCGAAGCGATAGTAGAAGTGGCTGCAATGCCACCCCTCCGTGAGTTCCATAGTGATCGGGATATCCGCGCCGGCTGAGGTGTGACCGTAAGACATGGTGCTGTGGTGGCGATGCGGTGGATGGAAGGAGGCGGGCCGAAAACCGCAGGCTGGTGGCGGCGGGCCGTCCAGCCAGGTCGACCCCAGTGTCTAAAGTTCCCGTTCGGCGGGCAAGGGATGGGCCGCCCCTTCGAGGTGGCACTGCGCCGCGAGTCAGGCCTGCAACTCGACGAGACGTGCATGAAACGGACCGCTGCCGAGCAAGTCCAGGCTGCGCGCGAGTCGCTGCCGGTCAGCCGAACGTGGCAGCTCCGCGAGCGCCCCGAAAACGCGGTCGACCTGCTCGGGCACAACTGTGCCCGTGAGCGGATGGCCAAGTCCCATGATGTACTTGGCACGCTGCAAGTCGGCGAAACGCCGCGGGTCGTCCTGCATGGCGCGAAACACGGCGGTGACGGCCGACTGGGCGGCTTCCACTTCGCCCCAATCGCCTTGCTCGGCGGCGGTCAGGATGTGCTGGTATTGGAATACGGCCAGCGACATGGGCCCCGAGGTAACGCCGCACCGCTGTCGCCGCTGCGCATCGGATGCCGGTCCGTCGCGCAAGGCGCGGGCCAGGTGCGGATCCCACCCTTGTACAATCTTCAGGTGGGCCAGACGGGGCTCTCGCAGGAATGCGGCCGTGCTCGCTTCGTAGTCCGCTTCGGTGACCTTAATCGCCACCAGTCGATCCCCACCGGGGGCGTCTAGCAGCCGGACCGCGGCCGCAGGGGTCAGCGGCAGACCGCTGACGTCCGGAATCGAATAGATGCCGACGGCTCGGCCATACTCTGCCGCGAGCGCGACGAGCGGTGCCATGTTCGCGGCGACTTCCGCGTCGGTGGCCCCCGCCGCCAGATCCCGCCCGGGCCGAATGAAGACGACGGGGTACCCGCTGGCGGCCACCAGTTCCATCAACTGCGCGTTGGCCACGCGACCGTCCTCAGGACGCAGCAGGACCTCCCGTACGACCGTTCCTAAGTTCGCTTCGGCAGCCGTGCGAATCCACTCGGCGAGCTCGTCCGTGGTGCGCAGGTGACCGTGGCCTGTCGAGGCCGCAATCAAGACCGCCGGGACAGACGCCGCGGCGAGTCGTTCCAGGAACTGGATCGTCCGAGAGCGGTCCAATTGGCGACGAGGCAGGTCACCGCAGGTCGGATCGAAGCAGGCCACGGTGGCCGCAGGAAATCGGCCAATCGGGTCTCGCACCAGGTCATCGCTTGTCGGAAGCAGCATACGGCAGCCTCGTCCTTAGGGTAGCACGAACGGAAACCGGGACACGCGACCGCCGAGTCGCCACGATCGCGCGGCGCGTCACTCTACTGTAGCGGCCGCGGCCAGGGCAACCGCTGCTGTCTCGACGCGCAGGATGCGGGGCCCCAGCGACACGCAGGTCCAGCCGGCCTCGACTGCTGCCACCACTTCGTCGGCAGTAAAGCCTCCTTCGGGCCCGACCGCTATGCTGACTGGAACAGGCCCACCGGCCGGCAGGGAACCCCGCCGTTCGCCGGGCGCGGCAGGACCGGGCGCCAACCTCTCAGACGGCTGCCTCAGCGCTCCAGCGCCGGGATGCGCCAGCCAGCGTACCACCCCCCTGCCTGCCCCTGCGACGTAATCGGACCACCGCTGGGGCAACGCGATCTGCAGCAGCCGGTTGCGGCCGCACTGTTTCGAGGCCTCGATGACTGTGCGTCGCAGGCGCAGCAGGCTCCCTTCATCCGGACGAACCACACTGCGAGTCGTGATCAGCGGCACGAGCACGGTCACGCCCAACTCTGTCAACTTCTCTACGAGCCAGCGCTGCCGGTCCCCTTTGGGGAGGGCCACTCCCAGCTCCAGGGGAAACGGTAACTCGCGATCCACCGGTCGACACACGAGCTGGTCCAGCCGCACTTCCTGGCGCCGGATCTCCGCAATGCGCGCGGTGCACTCGATTCCCGTCCCGTCGAACAGCACGATCTCGTCACCCGCGGAGGCCCGCATGACTTTCACCAGATGCTGGGCCTCGGCGCCCACCAGCTGCACGGTGTCGCCTTGTAGCGGCATATCGGTAAAGTAACGCTCAGTCATCTTCGGGGGCCTTGAAGGGGGGACGCGCCCTCACCGAGGTTGGCCCCTCTGCACCAATTCTCGAGAGGATCTGTCTTTCCAAGAGTCCTCCCGAACCAACGAAGTTCTTAGTACATTGTCGAACGGCTGGGCAGATGGTCTGGCTTGCGTTCGACGGTTCCCTAGAATAATGGGACTTTGTACACCGGGGCATGACTTTGTCCACCTGGGGACTAGGCGGAGACTTATGGCACAGACGTCCACGACGGACGAGTCGCCCGATACGATCGAAGTGGATTTGCGAAATCCCTGGGTCGCTGGCGTGTTGGCTTGGCTGATTCCGGGCCTGGGGCACATCTACCAGCGTCGGTATGCGAAAGGAATTTTGTTCCTGGTATGCATCCTGGGAACGTTCTTTTACGGGCTGGGGATGGCGCATGGGCACGTCGTCTACGCGTCGTTAACCCGCGAGGACTTCCGATGGCAGTACGTGTGCCAGCTGGGCGTGGGCGCCTCAGCGCTACCGGCGCTGGTTCAGAACTACTGGGTCCGCCGCGGAAACGAACCGTTGCTGCAGGGATTCATGGCTCCGCCGCGCAACGTCGTGGTAGCGGCCAATTCGCGTGAGGAGTATGAGGCTGACGAACTGTCGAAGTGGCATTTGCGCTATCACTCGTATTTTGAGCTGGGGACGCTGTATACGATGATCGCCGGGCTGTTAAACGTATTGGCCGTTTACGATGCCGTGGCGGGACCGGTCCTGTATGCGACCTCGTCCGGAGACCGCAAGAACAAGCCGCCCGGTCCGCCTCCCTCGGGAACTTAGCGGAAGTCGCCGGGTGTTGTAGCGGAAGTCGCCCGGTGGTTGTAGCGGAAGTCGCCAGACGCCGCGTCAGCGGCGTCGTAAGACTTCCGGGGAATTCCGCAGCGTGCGGAACTCTCGCGAGTTCCGTTACCGTTCCGATACGGGAGCGAAAGGAGAAGGCTACACGATGGGGGAATTAATCGCAGCCACGCAGGTCAACCAGCTCTGGCACATGGCGCCGTTGATCGTGGCCATCAGTCTGGTGTATGGCGCGACACGTCATGAGCTGATGCGTCCGATCCTGATTAACTCGCTGCGCGCCGGGTGGTGGATCGTCAGCTTCATGGGTGTGATTTTTCTGGTGCTGTTCGTACTGGGCTGGCAGGCCTGAGCGGTAGGAAGCGGTATGTCCGGATTTACGCATCATATTTTTGTGTGCTGCAATCGCCGTCCGGCGGGCAGTCCGCGTGGTTGCTGCGACCCGGACGGGGCGGAGCGGCTGCGTAGCCGTTTCAAGGAAGAGGTCAAGCGTCGGGGGCTCACTCCCGAGGTGCGGGCAAATGCTGCAGGTTGTCTCGACCAATGCGAATGCGGGCCCACCGTGGTGATCTATCCCCAGGGCATTTGGTATGGCGGAGTCACGGAGCAGGACGTGGAGCGCATCCTGGACGAGACGGTCGTGGGGGGCCGCATTCTGGAGGATCTGTGGATTCCCGATGCCATTCTGAATACGCGCCGCCCCAAGGGAGGGTAAGGGACGGGGAATGTGGGTAATTGGGATCGTAGGCGGGGTAGCCAGCGGCAAAACCCGAGTTGCTGAGCAATTTGCCCGGTTGGGTGCCCACATCATTCAGGCGGACTTGCTGGGCCACGCAGTGCTGCGGGAGCGCGAAGTCATATCGCAATTGCACGTCCGCTGGGGGGATGGGGTGTTGAAGGCGGACGGGGAGATCGATCGGGCGGCAGTCGCTCGGATCGTGTTCGCCCCGAGTGACAGCGGGCGGGAAGAATTGCGTTTTCTCGAATCGGTCACGCATCCGCGGATTGCACAGCGAATGTCCGAGAAAATTGCGGAACAGCGGGCCCTGGGTACGGTGCCGGCGGTCGTGCTCGATGCGGCCATCTTGTTGGAGGCGGGCTGGGGGCGGCTTTGCGACCGCATCGTGTATGTCGACGTCGCTCGCGCCGAAAGGCTGGCGCGAGCGGGGCAACGGGGCTGGTCGGAAGCCGAATTTGCCGCCCGAGAGGCCTCCCAGCTTTCCTTGAAGGAAAAGCGAAAAGTTGCCGATGGGGTAATAGACAATGCCGGCTCAATTGACCATACTTTCGCTCAGGTCCAACAATTCTGGCAATCGCTAAATCTGTCCCGCCCCTGATTAGCCTTTCCTAACGGACCTGTCGCTGTTCGATCTATCCTCGTAAAGCCAAACCTATCCGGTCGATTCTGTGCCGCATCCCCGTGGCAGCGTTTCGCGGTCGACGCGCTGACGTCGGCGCTGGATCGATTGTTTCTGAATCCCCTTTCCGTCGCGATTCCTGCGTCGGTCGAAGATGTCCCTTCAGGAGTCTCGTGTCATGTCGAGCACACGTAGTACACGCCACCGCAAGACGCTCAATGAAGCCACCGACAATGGGAGCGCGGCGGAAGCGGTCGATGCAGCCGGGTCGGTATCCGGTCACGAGGATGGCAACGGCAAGGCAGATCGCGAAGAAACGGCGACAGCTGACGGCTTGGACGGCGCAGGGCATGCCGAAGACGACGGCGCTTCATCGGGGGGGCGGGCTGGGACAAGCGACGGAGCACCCCGCGTTAGGAATCGGGTCGATGCCAGCCACGTGGAAGAGGCCTCTGCGAATCACCAACATCGCGACACACCGGTCACTTCCACATCCGACCTGAGGGAGGATGGGGAGCTCGCCGAGCGTCACGATCACCTGACCGGGGACGGTTCGAGCGACCGGGACGGCGTCGAAGACGCTGACGGAGCGAGCCATACGGGTGGCCGCACCGCGGGCCGTACGGGCGCTCGCAAGACGCTCACCCGCTCGGAGGGACGCAGTTCCGCAGACGGGCACGTGAAACGCAAGACCGGTGTGCGACGGTCGGCGGATGGCGAGACCCCGCCCCGCAGCGACGAGCCCAACTCGGCGGCCACGGACGGTCGCGAAAAGCGACCTCGGGTGGTGCGAGGTGTGCAGACACGCGTCGACGCTCCTCATCGCGATGCGGTCGAGCGTGCGCCGTCCGCGGGCTCGGACCGCTACGACGACTACGACGATGCGGAACCCCTGTCACTCGCCGAGGAACTCGCCGAAGAGGCGGAACGTGGCATCCTGCCCGAGGACACCAACGACCGCTACGAACGCATCAAGCAGGGCGAAATCCACATCGCGGAACTGCAGAAGATGTCGATGGCGCAGTTGATCGACGAAGCCCGCAAGGACAACGTCAAAGATCTGACGGGGATGAAGAAACAGGACCTCATTTTCCGCATCCTCAAGGAACGCGTGAAGATGAACGGCCTGATGTACGGAGAAGGGACGCTCGAGATCCTTCCCGACGGCTTCGGGTTCCTGCGGAGCCCCGATTACCACTACCTCTCGTGTCCCGATGACATTTATGTATCGCCGAGCCAGATCCGGCGATTCGGCCTGCAGACCGGGGCCACCGTCTCCGGGCAGATACGCCCACCCAAGGAAAATGAGCGCTACTTCGCCCTGTTACGCGTGGAAGCGATCAATTACCAGGACCCCAACCTGCTGTCGGGTAAAGTGGCCTTCGATGACTTGACCCCGATGCATCCCGACAAGCGGATCGTCGTGGAGCATGATCCGCAGGAAATCGCGATGCGTGTCGTCGATCTCGTGTGCCCCATCGGATTCGGCCAACGCGGATTGATTGTCAGCCCACCGAGAGCCGGCAAGACCATCCTGCTGCAGAAGATGGCGAAAGCCGTGCTGAAGAACTTTCCCGACGCCTACGTCATCATGCTGTTGATCGACGAGCGGCCGGAAGAAGTGACCGATATGGAGCGGCAGGTCAAGGGTAAGAACTGCGAAGTCATCAGCTCCACCTTCGACGAGCCGTCGACGCGCCACGTGCAAGTCGCCCAGATGGTACTCGAAAAGGCCAAACGGATGGTCGAATACGGGTACGATGTCGTGATCTTTCTGGATTCGATCACGCGACTGGCCCGAGCCTGGAACAGCGAATGCCCGCAATCCGGCAAATTGCTCTCCGGCGGATTGGACGCCAACGCGATGCAGAAGCCCAAGGCGTTTTTCGGTTCGGCGCGCAAAGTCGAAGAAGGCGGTTCGCTCACCGTGCTCGCTACCGCCCTGGTGGATACCGGCAGCAAGATGGACGAGGTGATCTTCGAGGAGTTCAAGGG
>JBFWYF010000292.1:0-8255 GCA_050186685.1 Pirellulaceae bacterium | reverse complement strand
TACAGCACGACATTCCCGACCAGGATGTTGTCTTCGGGCGTGAAGCCCGCATTGATGGGTGGATAAATCACGATGCGGCCGCCGGACAGTCCTTTCCCGACGTAGTCGTTCGCATCGCCTTCCAGTTCCAGCGTGATGCCCTTGGCGAGCCAGGCTCCAAAGCTCTGCCCCGCGGAACCGGTGAACTTGATGTGGATCGCGCCGTCAGGCAGTCCCTCCTCCCCCCATTTTCGCGCCACAGTGTGGCTGAGGATCGTACCGACGGTGCGATGAATGTTCTGGATCGGCAGGTCGAGCCGCACGAACTCCCGCCCCTCGATCGCGGGTTGGGCCAATTCGACCAGGCGATGATCCAGCGCCCGTTCCAGGCCATGATTCTGAGCAATTGTGCAGCGAACCTGCACATCGCGATGCGGCTTCGGCGCTGGGTAGAGGATCGACGACAGATCGATCCCATCCGCCTTCCAATGGTGGATGGCGTCCTTGGGTTCCAGGCAATCGACACGCCCGATCATATCATCGAGCTTGCGGAAGCCCAGCTTGGCCATGATCTGGCGCGCCTCTTCGGCGACCATGAACAGGTAGTTGACGACGTGCTCTGGCTGTCCCGCGAACCGCTTGCGCAGCTCAGGATCCTGGGTCGCGATGCCGACGGGGCACGTATTCAGGTGGCACTTCCGCATCATGATGCAGCCCAGCGTGATGAGCGGCGCCGTGGCGAACCCGAACTCCTCGGCCCCCAGCAGCGCGGCGATGACCACGTCGCGGCCCGTTTTCAATCCACCATCCGTCTGCAACACCACGCGGCTGCGGAGATCGTTCATCACCAGTGTCTGGTGCGTCTCGGCAATGCCGAGTTCCCACGGCAGCCCTGCGTGCTTGATGCTGGTCAGCGGCGAAGCGCCGGTCCCACCCACATCGCCAGCGATCACGATGTGATCGGCGTGCGCCTTGGAGACTCCGGCCGCGATCGTGCCGACGCCGACCTCGGACACCAGCTTGACACTGATCCGCGCCGAGGGATTGGCATTCTTGAGGTCGTGGATCAGCTGGGCCAGGTCTTCAATCGAATAGATATCGTGATGCGGCGGGGGACTGATCAACCCGACGCCGGGCGTCGAATAACGGATGCGGGCGATATTCGCATCCACCTTGCGCCCCGGCAGCTCTCCTCCCTCGCCGGGCTTGGCGCCCTGAGCGATCTTGATCTGCAGTTCGTCGGCATTCGTCAGATACCAGATTGTCACCCCGAACCGGCCGGAAGCGACCTGCTTGATCGCCGAACGACGGGAGTCGCCGTTGGGCAAGGGGACGAATCGCTCGGGATCTTCTCCGCCTTCACCCGTGTTGCTTTTTCCGCCCACGCGGTTCATGGCGACCGCCAGCGTCTCGTGGGCTTCCGCCGAAATCGAACCGAAGCTCATCGCGCCCGTACAGAAGCGGCGCACGATGTCCCGCGCCGGCTCGACTTCCTCGAGCGGTACTGGCTCCTGCTGAGCATTGAAGCGCAGAAGTCCCCGCAACGAGCAGCGAGCCCGCTCGTCGTTATTGATCCGTTCCGCGAAGCGCCAGTAGGCCGCCGCATCATTGTGGCGCGCGGCCACTTGCAAGTCGGCAATCGACTGCGGATCCCACGCGTGGCGCTCGCCTTCCGCCCGCCAATGGAACTCGCCCGGGTTCGGCAGCGTCGGTTGATAGTCCTCGGTACGTTCCGGATAGCCCAGCCGGTGCCGGCGCAAGGTCTCTTCGGCCAAAACGCGGAAGTCGACACCCTGCACGCGGCTCGCTGTCCCCGCGAAACAGCGGTCGACAATCTCGTCCTGCAGGCCGAGCGCCTCGAAGATCTGGGCACCCTTGTAGGACTGCAGCGTCGAAATACCCATCTTGCCCATGACCTTCAACATGCCCTTCGCCACGGCCTTGCGATACGCGGACACGAGCTTCGCGTCCTCCGGATAGTCCGTCGCGCTGAGCAGGTTGTCGCGCCGCGCTTGCCAGAGCGCCTCGAAGGCCAGATACGGGTTGATGCCGTCCGCACCGTAGCCCACGAGCAGGCAGTGATGATGGACCTCGCGGGCCTCGCCGGTTTCGAGCAGCAGGCCCAGCCGCGTACGCTTCGCCTGGCGGACAAGGTGGTGATGGACCGCCCCGCATGCGAGCAGCGAGCTGACAGGTACCCGATCGTACGACGTAGCCCGGTCCGACAAGATCACCAGGCTATATCCTTCGTCAATCGCCTCCTCGGCTTCGCTGCAGATCCGATCCAGCGTCTGCTGCAGACCGTCCGCTCCCGCCGAGCGCGCAAATGTGATGTCGATCGTCTTCGTCCGCCAGCCCCGATGGTTCAAGTGCTTCAGCGCGGCGAGCTCCTCGTTCGACAGAATAGGATGCGGCAACAGCAACCGGTGAGCATGCTCCGGCGACGTCGCGGCCAGGTTCTGCTCGGGACCGATGTAGCATTCCAGCGACATGATCACTTCCTCGCGGATCGAATCGATCGGAGGATTCGTGACCTGGGCGAACAACTGCTTGAAGTAGTCGTACAGCATCCGCGGCTGATCGGACAGCGCGGCGATCGCCGAGTCATTCCCCATCGATCCGACAGGATCCCGCTTCTCGGCGATCATCGGCAGCAGCATGAACTGCATCGTCTCGCTGGTGTAACCAAACGCCTGCAGCCGCGGCAGCAGCGTGGCCGAGTCGAATCCCGGAACGGCCTGCGGAACCGGCAAGTCGTTCAGCCGTAACCGCTGATCGCGCAGCCACTGACCGTAGGGGCGCCGTTGAGCGAAATCGAGCTTCAGCTCCTGGTCCGGTACCAGCTTGCCCTCTTCGAAATTCACCAGGAACATGCGGCCCGGCTGCAGCCGCCCCTTCGCCTTGACCAGCGCGGGATCCACCGGCAACACACCCACCTCGCTCGCCATGATCACCCGATCGTCGTGGGTCAGGTAATAGCGGCTGGGACGCAGTCCGTTCCGGTCCAGTACCGCTCCGATGTAACGTCCGTCGGTGAAGGCGATCGACGCCGGTCCGTCCCAGGGTTCCATCACACAGGAGTGGTACTCGTAGAAGGCACGTTTGGCCTCGGACATCGACTCGTGCTTCTGCCAGGCTTCGGGGATCATCATCATGACCGACTCTGGCAGCGTCCGACCGGACATCAGCAAGAACTCGAGCACATTGTCGAAGGTTCCAGAATCGGAACAGTCGGCTTCGCAGATCGGAAACAGCTTGCGCAGATCGTCGCCAAACAGTTCGCTGCGCAGAGTCCCTTCGCGCGCCTTCATCCAGTTCATGTTGCCGCGCACCGTGTTGATCTCGCCGTTGTGGCTCATGAACCGCAGCGGCTGAGCTCGGTCCCAGCTGGGGAACGTATTCGTGGAGAACCGCGAATGGACCATCGCCAGGTGCGATATGAAATCGGGATCCGACAGATCCGGATAGTACGGCCACAATTGATCGGGCGTCAGCATGCCCTTGTAGATCAACACTTTTGCCGACAGGCTGCAGATGTAGAACATCTTGGCCTGGCTGAGCGACGTATCGCGGCGCAGGCGGTGGCTGGCCCGCTTCCGGATGACATACAGCTTCCGCTCGAAGGCATCTCCCTGCAGACCATCCGCCGCCGCAACGAGCAACTGTTCCATGTGTGGCTCACCGGCGCGAGCCGATCGGCCAATATCGGCGGCAACGGCCTCCTGGGGCACCTTCCGCCAGCCGATCAGACGCTGCCCTTGTTCGCGAATGATCTGCTCGACCGCCCCCTTGCAGGCCTCACGCTCCGACGCCCGTTTTGGCAGGAATACGATCCCGGCACCGTAGCGCCCCGGCCCCGGAACGCCAGTGTGCAATTCGTCCCGTGCGACTTTGGCCAGGAATTCATGGGGAAGTGCCGTGAGCATTCCCGCGCCATCGCCGGTGTTCGCCTCGCAACCACATGCACCACGATGGTCCATGCTGATCAGAACGGCATTGGCATCCGCGACGATCTGATGGCTGCGCTGCCCCTTGATGTGCGCGACAAAGCCGACGCCGCAGCTTTCTTTCTCGTACGCGGGATCGTACAAGCCTTGCTTGGCCGGGTATCCAATACGTAGTGACTCGCTCATGACAATATCCCTCTCGCTGATCTCCGCGCCACGCCGACAGGCGGCGTCGGGGCGTCGAACCGCAGCAGGCCAGCTCAGGCGCTGGCCGGCGGTTTCGCTGGCAGCCGTTTATGACGAACTGGATCGGCACCGTTGCCAGTGCCGCCAGATAAAGACGAGACCGAACCGATCGAGCCCTCCGGGATCGATTCGCCACCCAGCTGGCCAAGCATCTGAATGAAGAGGCGGACCAAGGACCCCAGTTCCTTGTTGCTCCGCACGATGATGCCAACCGGTCGAGTCAAATGAATGTCCTTGAGTGGCCTGGCCACAAGCGAGCCTGCCTGCAACTCCCGATCCAGGGTCGGTTCAGGCAGAATCCCCACGCCCGCGTCGATTTCAATCGCGCGCTTGATGGTCTCGATGTTGTCAAACTCCATCACCACGCGCATTTCCACGTCCTGCGCTGCCAGGACACGCTCCAGTTCCCGGCGTATCTGCAATTGCGGGTCAAAACTGACCCAGTCGCAGCCATCCAGCTCTCCCAGCCCGACTTCGTCGCTCCACGCCAGCCGGTGTGACGGCGAACAGGCCAGCACCATCGGCTCCTCCCGCCACGGAATCGCCTTGATCGTCCGAGATACCTTTGGATAACTGACCAGACCTAAATCCACCTGGTCCGTCTCCACCATCTCGTACACCCGATCCGGATGCTGATACTGGATGCGAACGTTTGCCTTGGGATGCTTCTGCATGAAATCGCGGACAAACCGATTCATGTGGCTCAAACCGACCGAATAGATCGAAGCCACCGACACGCGCCCCGCTACTTCCTGGTGCAACGTGCGCACTTCCTCCTCCAGCGCCGTATACCGCTGCACGAGCTTCCGACATCCCTCGAAAAAAACCTCTCCCTCCGCCGTCGGAACCAAGGGACGCTTTGATCGATCGATCAGTTTGACGCCCAGGTGCTCCTCCAGCTGCGATACCATCTGACTGACGCCCGGCTGCGAAATGTCGTTTTCCGAAGCCGCTTCCGAAAAACTGCGATGACGCACGACATCACAGAATACCTTTAACGCCTTCAGGTGCATTGCCGAGCCACAGGGTGCCTCTAGTGCCGCTTCCCGTTCCCAAGTATCGCATTGACAAGCCGCTAAACCCGTAGCCGCAGGCGAGGTCGGAGTTCACTCGAGCCTCGCCTCCGACACCAGCTGCGGGTCAAACGCGGTTCCCGCGCAAGTCACGAACGGGAAGCGGCACTAGCTGGATCAGTAAAACGAATAGTACGCAGGCTAATTATCACATTCTGGGATACACAATATTCTTCGGGCGGATCAGCGTCAACGCCCCAGCAAAAAACTTCCAGGAAATAGTTGGACGCCGCGCGGAATGCTCCGGTCCTGCCGCCCGTCCCACGGCCCGCGTTTCGCCGACGCCCCAGGGCCGTTGTATGCCACAATTCACTCGGCCAAGTGGCTCGCCACACCGCGAAACCGGTTGGCAGGCTCCTTCGTCTTGTAGATAGCCCCTTTCGCCTGAAAGGGGACGCCAGAAGCGGGGCGCCTGAATGGGGCATGCCTCTTTCTGGCCAACCGGCGCGCCCCTATCTGGCGAAGACCGTGTGCCCCCTTTCTGGCGAAAGGGGCTACGAAGAATGATTCCCTGGAGATGGAACCAAGATGTGCAAGCCGTCGATGCTCGCCCTGTTTTTCCCGATCGTGCTGGCGGGAGAGGCTATGCTGTCCCAGTCCGGGAATGCCGCAGAAATCGGCTATGCCGAATCGTTCGCCTTAGCCGCTGATCGCGACGCCGCCATCCGGCTCCTGATTCCCGGCTCCCCTGAATACTACTATTACAGCTGCCTGCACTTGCAGAACACCCAGCAGTTCGATCGCGTGGCGGCACTGCTGAAGCAGTGGATCGGCCGGCATGGACGGACCCCCCAGGTCCTGGAAATCCAGTTACGTCAGGCGTTGCTGACGTACGAAAAGGATCCCCGAGCGGCGCTCGAGACCATCCGCCAGCATCTGCGGGTTCAGTTCCAGCACCAGCGGCAAACACTGGGTGAGAGTCCGGACGTGCCCAGCGAATTCGACCAGCTGCTCATCGAGCGCGATCGACTGATACGCTTGGCCCTGGGCGAGCATGCGAACCTCGACGGTTTCGAGAACGCGGCGCTGGATTGGCTGGTCGCGCACCCCCTGGACGGGGACCGGCGGCGCCAACTCCTCGAGCGTCTGCAGCGTCCCGACTATCCGCAGGTGCCGCGGCTGGTAGTGGAGGACCTGAACTACAAACAGAGCCGAGGCTTCGGATCGCTCGAGATCCATTCCCGCTTGCTGCTGGCCCAGCTGGACGAATGCCTGCGGCTGAAGCCGGACTTGCTCAATCAACAGCAGTTTGTTGCCGCCTACCTGGTCCGCCTGCAGCCGGACGCGGATGCGGACCTGTCCGATCTCGACACGCGCGCCGCGCATCTGGATCGGCTGTGGGGTTTCGTGCGCCGCCTGTCGGCAGTGCACAACTCGCTCAAGACACACGTGCTGTATCAGCGCTTGGCTCTCGATCGCCAGCGGGGCATGTACGATAAAGGGCGCTTTCTGGAATACATCCAGCTGCCGCGCAACGCTGTGTACATCGCGCGCACGCTCGTGGAACTGGAATCGCAGCGCCAGTACCGAGCGGACTTGTCCGCCAACTTCGAGCCGCTGACGCGGTTTCCGCCCGTGGGCGTCGACGAACTGCTCGTACGGGACTACCTGCAGCATTTCTTCATCGAGGAAACCAGCACGAAGCCGTACGAACCGTACATCCAGGACGTCTACCTGCGTCACGTTCTGGCGGAAACCAAGATCCTGTACGGTCTGGGCGAACCCGAGCAATGGTATTCGCTGCTGCCACCCGAAATGTACGAGCAGCTCAAAGAGCGAGTCGAACTGGAGTTTGCGCCGAGCAACCGCACGCGTTTTCGTGCCGACGAACCGGTGGTGCTGGATCTGGACATCAAGAACGTGCGAAACCTGTTGGTCAAGGTATTCGAGATTCATGCGGGGAACTACTATCGCGAGCACCTCGCCGAGCTGAACACGGACGTCAACCTGGACGGTCTGATTGCCAGCGACGAGCGGGTCCTCGAGTACGACGAGCCCCCTCTGCGGCGCGTTCGGCGCCATTTCGAGTTCCCGTCGCTGAACCGCCCGGGCGTGTATGTCATCGACTTTATCGGCAACGGCATGAGCAGCCGGGTCCTGATCCGGAAAGGAAAACTGCGCCCACTGGTTCGGACCAGTACGGCTGGACACGTATTTACGATTCTCGACGAACAGAACGCGGTGGTATCCGACGCACGGTTGTTCGTGGCTGGGCGGGAATATGTTGCATCGGCGAACGGGAAGATCGTCGTGCCTTTCACCGATCAGCCCGGGAGTCGGCCGGTGGTCGTGACGCGGGGTTCCCTCTCCACGTTGGACGCCTTCCACCATGACAGCGAGCAGTACGCGCTGAAGGCCGGTATCTATGTCGATCGCGAGTCGCTGCTTTCCCGCCGGCGCGCCACGGCCGTTATCCGTCCGGCGTTGTATCTGAATGGGACACCGGTGACTCTGCAGGTGCTGTCCAACGTGCGGTTGCAGATTGCGACGGTCGACCAGGACGGCGTCCAGATGACGAAGGACGTCTCACCCTTGCCCGTGGCGGAGGATCGCGAGACGACGTACGAATTCCAAGTGCCGCCCCGACTGGCGTCGATTCGATTTACGCTGCGAGCGAAGGTGCGAAACCTCAGCCAGAACAAGGATGTCGAACTCGCGGCCGAACAGGGCTTTGACGTGAATGGCATCGATGCCACCGGCAAGGTCGAGGACCTGCAGTTGGCGCGGTTCGCGGGCGAGTATGTGCTGGAATTGCTAGGCAAGAGCGGCGAAGCGAAGGGAGACCGCGCGGTGCAGGTCTCGGTCAAGCACCGCGATTTTCGCAAGCCGATTTCGGTGACCCTGAAGACGGATCCGCGGGGCCGGATTGCGTTGGGCGCTCTGGAGGGCATCGCGACCGTGGAGGCGACGGGACCGGAGCAAACCGTCCGGAACTGGACCTTGCCGGTCGATCAGCATTCGCATCCGCAGTCGCTGCATGGCGTCGCGGGGCAACCGCTGGAGATCCCTT